>CAMNIW010000191.1 GCA_946540675.1 uncultured Clostridia bacterium
ACCAAAATATCCGTAAAAGACGGGAAGTTCGAAGTGAAATACAAGGGCACGTACGCGATAGAGTACGTTTCCGAAGACAAAATCGGCAATAAGACCGTCAAAGTCGCGTGGGTGCACGCCGGCGGCGAAATAGAAGAAATGACTTTCTCGGGGACGGGAGCGGAAACCGACGGCGTAGTCGGACGAAAACTTACCGTCGCAAAGCCGACCGTCAGCGGCGGCACGGGAGAAAAGTCCGTTACCGTCGTCGCTTCGACAAACGGCGAAGAAATATCCTTTGGCGAGAATAATAAAGATTGGTCGTTCTATCCCGAAACGGCGGGCAGGTGGACGATCACTTACACCGCGGAAGATTTTCTCGGAAAGACCGCCACTGATACCGTGGAAGTCGATCTCGCTATACCGCCCGCGCCCGTGTTCCGCGACGAGCCGTCGTATCCCGTCGCTTATCTCGACGGATTCGAATACGTTCTCCCGGAGATAATCGTATACGATTACAGGTCGGGACGTCTCGATATGAATCCCGCTTCGGTAAAGGTCACCGATAAAAACGGAGAAAAGATATACGTTTCGGGCGAGACGTTCGTGCCCGAAGTAGAAAACAGCGGCGACAAGATAAAGATAAAATATTTCTACGCGTACGACGGCACGGAAACGGGTCTTCCCGAAAAGGAAGTCGCGTGCGTTTACGGAATAGACTTCAAAGACCAATATCAGGGCACGATAATAGACAACTATTTCTTCGCGGAAGAAAAGACGTTTACGACGAGCCTGACTGACGAAGATGACGTCGGCTACGACGAAGGACTTCTCTTTACGGTGACCGCCGCGGGGACTTCGGGTTGGACTTTCGTAAATTATCTTGCGGCGGACGGCTTTTTGCTCGATCTCCGCACGGTAGCGGGAAAGAGCGATTTCTCGGCGATGGCGCTGACTCTTACGGACGTCGAAAACGAAGAGCAGTCGCTTGAAATAAGGCTCGTAAAGGGCGTGAACGGTTACAGGGTGATAAGCGGTACGCTTAGCGAAACGACCGCTATTCCCGCCGTCGGCGCGACGTCGGTCAATATCGGATTTAACAAAAACAAGATAGTCGTCGGCGGAATTTCTTACTCGGCGACGAAATACGTAAACGGTGAAGACTTCTACGGATTCGCGTCCGGTATGGTAAAAGTCGATTTCAGACTCGAAAACGCTTCGGAAGGCGCGCAGTACTTCGTATACGCGGTCAGCGGACAGTTGACGAGCAGCGCTTTCGACTACGTGAGCCCGACGATAGCGGTCATCGGAGACCGCGGCGGCACGGTCGTCAAGGGCGAGACCTACTACGTCGGAAGCGCGGTTGCGACCGACGTGCTCGCACCCGCCGTGGAGTTCTGGGTCACTGTCACCGATCCCGACGGCAATATAGCCAAAGACGAAGACGGGGTTTTGCTCGACAAAGCGGATCCGACCGTCGGATACTTCGTGGTATGCGACAAGTACGGCGATTACAGGGTGACTTATACGGCTCGGGAAAAAGGGGTCAAATATCCCAACGACGGCGAATATTTCTATACCGTTTCGGTCATAGATACGGTCGCTCCGACGGCTGAGATAGAAAAGTTTGCCGCCGAGTACAAAGTCGGGCAAGCGTTCAGGCTTCCGAAGTGCGTCGCGACCGACGACGAAACGCAGAGCGATAAGATAGTGATAGAGATCGGTTACCGCGACCCGAACGGCAGATTCAGGTCGGTAAAGGACGGCGGCTTTGTTTTAAGCGTCGTCGGCAAATACGAACTCCGCTATCTCATACTCGACGAAGCGGGCAACAGCACGATGTATAACTTCGTAATAACCGTTACGGAATAAGGGGGAAAAGAATATGAAGAGATTGTTCAGAAATTTTCTTATATTCACGGCGATAGCGTCGTTTGTACTCGGCGCGGCGGCGTGCGGCAAAAAAACCCCGAGCGGGGAGAAAAAGCCGAGCGAACCCGTGATAGACGAGCCGATAGAAGAGCATAAGCAGGAAGGTACGATCCACGACGGCGACGTCAAGGAAAACAAAGAGAGAGTTTTCGTACAGGATCGCGAAACGGAATATAAGATACTCGCAAAAGACGGCGCGCGCGAAATAGAAGCGGCTGATTTTATGATAAAACAAGTCAAACAGGCCACGGGGGTCGAACTCGGAAGGGAATTGTATTCCGCGGGTTTCGAAGAAGACTGGACGAGAGACGATAAATATATAATCATCAACGTCGAAGAAGTATTCTATACGGCGGGGCTTACCCTTCCCGATAAAAATCTCGGCGCGAGCGGCTATTATATGAAGACTCTCGGCAACACCGTGTTCATTATGTCGCCCGGAACTTACGGCTGTCAGACGGGCACTCTCAGGTTTTTGCAGGAAACGCTCGGCTACGATATGCTGTCTTCGGATTGCGTCGTCTTCGAGAAGGACGGCAAGACCATACCCGATATGGATATAGCCGAAAAGCCCGACTTCGATTATCGCGAACCGTCCAACAAGTCGGCGTTCAACACCTACTACGGGCAGGGATTCAACATATCCTACCTTGACAGGATGTATATACCCGTCCGCGAAAACGTCGCGGACGGTCAGACTCCGATGCGCAACGCGGAATCGGTGCACAACGCCTATAACTATCTTCCGCCGGAAAGGTTTTTCGCGGAGCATCCTAAGTGGTTCTTCGATCCGTCCAACATAGCGGCTCAGCAACTTTGCTATACCGCGCACGGCGACGAAGAAGAGTATCGCGCGATGGTAGAAGAAGTAGCGAACTGGATGATAGTCAACATAGACGAAAACCCCGATATGGACGCGATAACGCTTACGCATCTCGACAACCACGGGGCGTGCACCTGCGAGACGTGTAAAGCGGCGATCAAAAAGTACGGAGCCATATCCGCGACCATAATAATGTTCCTTAACGACGTGGACGATATAGTTCAAAGTTATCTCGAAGAGCAGGCGAGAGAAAACGGCACCGCCAAGAGAAAGATGACCATACTTTTCTTCGCC
>CAMNIW010000192.1 GCA_946540675.1 uncultured Clostridia bacterium
AACGCACGTCGCTACCCTCGGAAGAGCGGGCACGGTCGGAGAAAGAAGCATCGGCTATCCGGACGCAGGCGCGCACGGTTTGGACGTTATCTTCAACGAACTTGCAAAATACATCAAGAACTTCTGATCATTCTTTCTATGCGGAACTCGTTTCCGCATAGAATAAAACAAAAAACGCTTCTTATAAGCAAACTTTTTCCTAAATGGCGAACCTTTGCTACCGTATAGCGTTTTGAAAACAAAATAATCAACAAAAAATAAAACCTTTACTTAAAACCAAATAATAAAAAACGCTTTGTCTAAATGACGAAGCGTTTTTCCTTTTATTCGCCTTGCTCGGCGATATTGATATATCGTATTCGTTTTTTTTGGGCATAGGCAAGCGCATTCGCCGCACCGCCCCACTCTCGTTTTTTGTACACTATGACAAGATTTGCACATCTTATCATGTATTCGTTCCTTTTCTCAATGGCAAATTTCGGCGGTACTTTCTCGGAGAAAGGATACAGCGTTTCATCGTATTCTCCCGCCCGTTTCTTTATATATTTTTCGTCCAAATACGGCGTTACAAATACCCTTTTTAACAAAGGAAACTCTTTTTTTGCAACTCCTTTAACGTTTTATTGCAATGAATATCAAAAACCCCGTAATCGCCGAGATAAAACGTTGTATCAGAAGTTTCGCAGAGAATATCAAAAAGTATTCCGACTAATTTTTTGTGTTCTTCCGGCGTAATAACGGCGTTTCCGTGTCCGCAAAACGTGACGATCATAGCGACTCCCTTTTTGCGGCGCAAACAAAGAAAAATAAGATGCCGCTTCCTTGCGAAAGCGGCAAATATAGAAACATGCGGCAATCGCTCAAGTCGCCAAACTCGCGTGCAGATTCTCAGAACAACAAAAGCAGTTATAAGAAAACGCCGTAAACGCGATAACGCATACTTCTACCGAAAGTATGGCCGTTTTCTTATTCCCTACTAAAAAAAGTTTCTTCTCCTTTTATTCTTGATCTGCATTTCTCGGTTAAACGAGTATGCGAGTTTGGCATTTTTATTATAAACTTTTTAAAAAAAATTGTCAATGTTTCATCTCTTTGCATAACTCCGACGCAAGCGTATTTACAAAAAAATGAGGGAGTTTTTCCGAAAAATTACAAAAATATGAGCGAGTTTTGTTGTGATTATTACAAAAATATGAGCGAGTTTTTTCGAAAAAAAACAAAAAAATGAGGGAGTTTTATTTCGCCCTGTTTGAATTTCGGCAAAAACGGAAGTTTTCGCTTTTTTTTGAGCAAAAAGAAAAAGGCGCGCCGAGCGAAAGAAAAAGGCTCGTCGATTTCATTTCGACGAGCCGATTTTGTTTTTCGGTCTTCCGAAGGAATTATTTCGCTTCTTCGGGATGTTCGGTGATGTAGTCGTTCGCTTTGTAGTTCTCGTAGTAATTGGAGGGCGTGCAGTCGAACGAGCCGTCGGGATTGACCTCGATGATGGTGCAACCGCGTTGCGCTTTTTCCTTATAGATACCGCCGTACGCCAAGTAGTCGATGCTCATACCGTACGTCAAGCGGACGCCCTTATAGTAAAGCGAGAAGTTGTTCATATGGTCGTGACCGCAGAACACGCCTTGCAAACCGATTTGCGACGCCGTTTCAAAGAACTCGTCTTGTCCCATACCGCAGAAGACGCCGTAGGTCGCTTCCGGGTCTTTGACGAAAGGATTTTGCGCCAGCGCGCCTTCGACTTCGCCGTTCTTGCCGTAGCCTTCGATGAAGTCCACGTCTTCGGTGTCCTTTCCGCCGTTGTTGACGTATTCTTTATACGCCGTTCTGTATTCGGTAAGCGGGATATGAATGAACGTAAGGCTCTTCACTTTTCCCACCGAAGGATCGATCGCCGCGTTTTGATCGTTGATCGCTTTTATTTTTTGCGCGTACCAGTCAATTTGGTTTTGTTGCAAATTGTCGTATTTCCAAAGAATTCCGAAAACGTCTCCGTCGGTATAGCTGTGGCTGTCCATCGTAACGAGCGCTTGCGTCGTAATACCGGCGCTGTTCTTGACCTTGATGACCTGGTTGCCGAAACCGTCAACGCTCTTCGGTCCGCTTTGATACAAGAAATATTCGCTCTTCTTTGCTTCCTCTTCATAGAAAGCGGAAAGGTTTTCACGCGTATAGAAGCTGTACGCTTCGGTGTCGTGGTTTCCGAACGTGAACGTCCAATATACTTTCAGTTGGTTCATAAGCGTAACGAAAACCTTCGCTTCATTCATATTGTTGAGCGTGCCGGCAGCGTACGGAACGGGGAAGCCTATATCGCCCGTCACGATCACAAGGTCGGGTTTTTCTTTCGCGATCATCGTCGCCACGGCGTTCATCGCCCAACCGTCGTTGTTCACGCTGAGGAAGCCCGCGCCGATATGCACGTCGGTGATTTGCAGAACTCTCAACGTTCTGTCGGTCATAAAGCACCAGTCTCCGTCCTCGTCCTTCACGGGGTAGATCCTGTCCTCGCCGTATTCGACGGCTTTGAATTGCTCCGCCTTATCGATGAGCGCATACGTCAATTTTTGGTTCACGACCATCAATGCGCCGATAGCCAAAGCGAAAACCAAAACGATGAGCAAAATGATATAAAGAGCCAGTCTGCCTCTCGCCGCTTTTTGCGCCTTGGTTAAAGGAATTTTCGTTTTCTTAGCCATAGATCCTCACTTCGATTGAATATCCGTAAAATTCGGATAGTTTATAATATAAAATTATTATAATATATATAACGCCGAAATGTCAATACCGTTTTTCGACGAAGACGGCAAATAATCGACCTTCCGAAAAAACTTTTTTTATTCTTCCGCGGCGTAAAAAGTCACGTCCGCTCCGCAAGAATTTTTTACCTCGTCGTGAAGACGTTCTTCCACCGCTTTTCTGTCCGCGCCTTTCTTGATGACCACACGCGCATATCCCACTTTCACGGCGTACCCATAGTCGTGCAAATCTATTTTTTCAATGAAACTCGTATCCTTATCTTCCTTGCACG
>CAMNIW010000193.1 GCA_946540675.1 uncultured Clostridia bacterium
CGAAAAACGCCGCCGAAGCCTTGACTCTCCCCGCCCTTTTAAGCGCGTTGAGATTGTCTACCGTGGCGAATTGATTCATCGTGTTGCACTCTTTTTCTATTCTCTCCGCTATCTCCTTTGCGGAAAGCCCCTGATCGCGGTATTCGGCGGCACGGATAGCAAGAGCGCCTTCGCCCCAGCACGAACACTTTGAGTTTACGCAATATATTTCCCTTTCCGGATATTCTTCCGCGAGTTCCTTAGCGACCATAATTCCCGTATTTACCGAACTCGACAAACGGAGAGAACAACCGACGTACACTATGTCGCAGCCTTCCGCGACGTATTTTTCAAATACGCGTCTGAACTCTTCCATCGGAACCTGAGTCGTGGTGAAACGCTCGCCGCCGCGCATTATATCGTAAAATTCCTTGGGCGAATAATATTCCCAGTCAAGGCTCGCGGGGGTCTCTTTGCCGTTGTACACGGTGTTCATCTTCGCGTAGTCTATGTCGTACTTTTCGCGAAGGTCTTTGGGGAGATCCGAGCAGGAATCGGTGATTATCTTTATCTTGTTCATTTGTTACCTCTTTGCGGCGTGACCGCCTGTTTTGTTTTATATATCAATTGTATAATATCCGCGCGACTTTTGCAAGCACAATAAAAGGACAAACACGGAGTTTGTCCTTTTGGTGTGGATTATTTTACATATTGTTCCGTTTTAGTCCTTTTTCAGAAAACGGCTTTTTCTATAACGCCGCCGCCGAGACACTTTTCTTCGTCGTAAAAGACGGCGTATTGCCCTTCCGTAATCGCGCGCTGTTTCTCGTAAAACTCGACGTATAAGCCGTTTTCGCGCACGCTGACGTTGACTTTCTGTTCGTCCTGACGGTAGCGGAATTTGGCGTAGCACTCAAATTCTTTCTTGTCGGGAGCATAGGGGATAAAATTGCATTCGTTCATATAAAGCCCCTTAGAATACAGCCTGTCTTCTTCGCCGTGAGCGACGTAAAGAATATTGTTTTTAAGGTCCTTTTCTATGACGAACCAACGTCCGGCGTCGCCCGCCTGACCGCCTATATCGAGACCCTTTCTCTGACCTATCGTATAGTACATAAGTCCGCTGTGGCGGCCGAGAGTCCTGCCGTCGTAAGTCTTTATGTCGCCTTCTTTGGCGGGAATATAATTCATAAGGAATTTTTTGAAATTCCTTTCGCCGATAAAGCAAATGCCCGTGCTGTCTTTTTTGTCCGCCGTCGCGAGACCGTTTTCTTCGGCGATCTTTCTCACTTCGGGTTTTTGCATATCCGCGAGCGGAAAAAGAACTCCGTCTAACTGTTCCTGCGAAAGTTGATTGAGAAAATACGTCTGATCCTTGTTTTTATCCGCCGCTTTCAGGAGATAGTGCAAGCCGTTTTCGTGGCGTATTCCGCAGTAATGCCCCGTCGCGATATAGTCCGCGCCGAGTTCCTTGGCGTACTTTTTGAAAGGTCCGAATTTTATTTCTCTGTTGCACAACACGTCGGGATTGGGGGTCCTGCCCTTTTTGTATTCGTCCAGAAAATACGAAAACACCCTTTCGGCATATTCCTTGGAAAAGTTTACGCCGTAATACGGGATATCGAGAAGAGAACAAACCCTGCGGACGTCGGAATAGTCTTCTTCCGCCGTGCAACAGCCGTTTTCGTCTTCTTCTTCCCAATTGTTCATAAAAAGGCCTATTACGTTGTATCCCTGTTTTTTAAGGAGAAGCGCGGCCACCGAACTGTCCACGCCGCCGCTCATCCCGACCACTACCGTCTTTTTGTCCATATCTTCCTTTATACCGCGTACAGGACGTGCCTGTTTCTCACGTCCGGATCGGAAATCTTATCGTTTACCGAATACGCGTGTTTTTCGAGATCGCCGCAGGTCGCCGCGGTGAGTCCCTGTCTTTTGAGTTCGGCGATAATTCCGCCGCATATATCTTCTATTACCGCGATCTTTGTCTTCGCGGTTTCAGCCGAGTTGTCGGTCGTTATAAGATACTCGAAAGCGTCGTAATACTCCGAAAGTCTTTCAAGATCCTTGAGCGCCCTGAACGCCCACTTGTAATACGGCTTGTATCTCTTGTTAAGAAGGAATATCGCGCTCATTGCGTTTTCCGTGAACTCGTGCGCCGCGAGAGCCGCCGCGGCGGTCTCTCCGCGGGTTACGCACCGCGCGTAGTTGTACTGCCCCGACTGCGCCGTAAGAAGTAGTCTCCCCGCGAGTTTTTTGAGCCGCACGTCTTCGGGATAGGTAGAAAGATATTCCCTTACCGCCGAAAAAGTCCCCGAAACGTCTTTGAAAACTTCGCCGTTGACGACTTCGGCAAGGTATGTTTCGGGAACGCCGAACCACTCTTCGCCCGAAAGAAGCCCGTCGCTTCTTCCTACCTTGTCGGTAAAGAAGTCCGACATACGTATAACGCCGTGACGGTTACCGCCGACCGGATTTATCTTACTACGCTTCAACCCCATAAAAGTTTCGGGAAGTTTGGAATACGCACGCTCCAACTCGAACGCCCGCTTTCTGTCAACGACGTCTTCGCCCGGCAGAATTATGCAAAAACCCGCTTCGAAATCGTGATCGCGGGAAACTTCGTCGTCATAGCCGTAACACTCCGATCCGCTGCCGAAAAGGCCGACCGCGACGAGATCTTCTATATCCGAAAACCGCTCCCTTATCATGGGCTCGCCGTATTCTTCATAAAACTTTTTGCATATCTCAAGCCCTTTCATATATCGCTTTCGCTCTCCTTTTGAGTTCTTCCGCAAACGCGAAATACCCGTAATACCCGAAAGTCGGCGCGCATTTCTCGCAAACGAAAGCGTAATAGCCGTTTCTCGGCACGCTCTCGGTATCGAGAAGTTTTTCGGCTTTTCCGAGAAGGGCGGCTATCTCTTCGGCGCCGTCTTCGAGTCCCTTTTCGTCTTCCGTAAGATTTGCCATATTAAGGCAGGTTATCGCTATTTCGAGTTCGCCGTTCTCTACCTTTTCCATTACCTTTATCGCCTTTT
>CAMNIW010000194.1 GCA_946540675.1 uncultured Clostridia bacterium
GTCGGGAACACTGTTACCGTCATCCGCATTTTCCGACGACCCGACGTCGCCGCCGCGCGCGTTTTCTAAAGCCGCCAACTTGCGTTTGAGTTCTTCTATCTCGCTCAACTGCTCGTCTATGGCGTTTTGATTTCTCTCTCTTTCTTCAAGTTCTTTCTTGCGCTTAGCCGCGCCGACCGCACTCGTTATGCGGATAACTTCGAATATGATTATTATCGCGCTCGGCACGATTATCGTGAGAATTATGCCTATCGGCTGTTTCAATATATATATAATAAGTCCGAAAACGTAACTCGAACCGACGACTTTGCCTATTACGTAGTTGAAAGACTCTTCCGCGGAAGTGTCTATCTCCTGCGTCAATATCTCGTCGTTGCCGTCCTTGTTGTCGCCCCTTAACAATATTATATATCCGCCGCTTTCTTTAGCCGTGATACCGACTACCCTGTGCGTTATCGTCTCTTGTCTGGTTCCGTAAACGTATCTGAACGTCAAAACGTCGCCTATTTTCAGATCGGCGTAAAACGCTTCCGCTTTCGTCTTGTCTTCCGGTACGCGCTTTACGAATATGACTGAATTTTTCTTTATCGATTTTATCTTGTATGCACTGACGTCGGTAGACGGATCCGCCTCCATCGAGCCTGTCAAAACAAAACGCATTTCGTATCCGAAAAAGGAAACCGCTCCGTCGCCGCTTCTCTTCGACATTATCGATACGACAAGACCAAGCAAACATATTGCGAAAAATACGTACATAAGCACCGTAACGATTATGCTTATGATCTTGCCTATACCTTTCTTTTTCCCCTTACCCGCCATACAGCGAATCTCACTTTGACACAGCCGCAGTCAATACTATCTTAAAATCCGCAGTGGCATCCTGCGCCTCGTTACCGACGCTTTCCTGCATTATGTATCTTACGTAAACAACCGGAATTTCGCCGGAACCGACTTTACAGTCGAATTTGACCGGATTACTGTCTTCAAAAAGCGCCTTAAGTTTTTTGCTGACCTTTCTGTTTCCGCACTGAAGTTCCACGTCGACGTATTCTTTCAGTCCGCCGTCTTTTTCTTCAGTGAAAACAAGCGACACTTCGTATAAATCTTCCGTCGCATTATTGAGATTTATTTTGTATTCTATTACGTCGCCCGGCTTAAGATCGAGCGCGGAAAACTCAAACGTCTCTTCCGTTACGCCTTCGCTTTCAAGCGTCACGTTGCGTTCAAAATTTTCCTGCGGATTGCTCTGTAAATAATATACGAGCGTTACGCCCGTTACCATCACGGAAACCAACGCGACAAATAAAACGCTGACAACTCTTCTCATTTTAACCTACCTATCCAATCGGTTATATAATAATTTAAGAATAAACCTATTATCGTATTATATATTTTATCATATTTTCAGTAAAATGCAACTGTTTTGATAGAAAATTAAAAAAATAATTAGAATATATATAATCTAAAACGATAAAATTGCAAAAAATAACGGGCGGGCGATAGCAATCGCTATCGCCCGCACGACTATATTATGTTGTTTTAACGTTTGTTCACTGCCGCTATACGACCTTTACAATCGTCGCAAACGTGCTTTACGATAAGTTCGTAAGAAAGCATTTCTTCGCCGATTTGTCCGCTTAACGTTTCCGTCAGGTCGTCGACGTGAAGATCGGTCAGTTTGCCGCATACCTTGCAAACCAAATGGTCGTGCTTGTTCGCATTGTCGTACCTGTCAGGCCAGCCTTCAACGGATATCTTCCGTATATACCCTTCCCTGTAAAGCATATTAAGGTTGTTGTAAATCGTCGCAAGGACGACTTTGGGTTGCTTGTTTTTCAGTTTGAGATAGACCTGCTCCGCCGTGGGATGTTCTTTTGCCTTGTTCACTATTTCGAGTATTTGTCTTGCATATTTTGTCATAAGTCACCGCCTTTCCGATTATTTTTGTTTGGACGCGTATCGACTTTTATCTTTTTAGGTATAGAAAAAGCACGGCAAAAACTATCAATAATTACCGTACTGTAAAAACTTCGATGTACAACGCAAGTATGCTTTTGGGGCAACTTGACGGTCAGATTGATTTTTTTGTTCCAATGCGCTAACGCGTCCGTTATATCGCCGATTTTGCAAAAAGCACACGGCGATTTATTAAAATATTTTTTCTAATTATATTTTATCACCGCAGATACAATTATTACAAGTCTTACTTCAATTTTTTGCCATTGTATTTATTAGCCGAGTGTGAATAAGTTGAACTCGATTCTCGGCTAAACAGACCAAACCCCACGCAACGAAAATCCGAATACCGAAAAAGCGCGCCGAAGTTACCGCTCCCGTAGGGAAAAGCACTTCGGCGCACAGTGATTTTTATATACGTATCAGTTTTTTAAGTTCTTTTTCAAAAATTCGAGATATTCTTCCGAAGGAAGCGGACGGGAGTACAGGAAGCCTTGATAATAGTCGCAACCCGCCGTCTTCAATAAGTCGACCATCTCCTGCGTTTCTACCCCTTCGGCAACGGTCTTTAAGCCGAGTTCCCTTATCATACGCAAAGTATGTACGAGTATGGTGCGGGAATTGTCGTTTTCCATAGCCTTCCACAGTATGCTCTTGTCTATCTTGACTATCTCTATCGGCAAAGTGGTAAGGTAATCTATGTTGGAATAGCCGGAACCGTAATCGTCAAGCGAAAAAGCGGCGCCTATCCCTATAAGTTTTTCCATATTGCTGAGCATCACCGTCCTGTTGGACGCCGCAGCCGTTTCGGTTATTTCAAGGTTGATGCAACGCGTGTCGACCCCGTGTTTTTTCATTATTCTCACAAGCCTTGCCGACAAGTTTTGCTGCATACATTGAAGAGTCGACAAATTGACTTCTATAAACGAAACGCCGAGATCGGAAAGATTATTGTCGCACCAGAATTTGCACACCGAGTCGAATACGAATTCTCCTATCGAAACGATAAGCCCGTTTTGCTCCGCTATCGGGATAAATTCTTCGGGAGAAATATAGCCGAGTTC
>CAMNIW010000195.1 GCA_946540675.1 uncultured Clostridia bacterium
AGTCTATCAGGAAGAAGACAGCGTGGTCGAGATGGAAATGGTGCAGATAAAGGGTGTAGACGACACCGAAAGGACGACGAAAGCCGAACTTAAAGACGGAGCGAAACTCGTCGTAAGAGAGCGGCTTATGACCCACGGCGATCAGCGCGCGTTAAGCCTTTACGACGTCGTGTTGAACGGCAAAAATTCGAGTGCGGACGTCGTTTCGAGATCGGTCGCAAGGGATAATTCTCACCAAAAATTCGACGCGAAGATAGTCGGCAACGCCGAGTGTCACGGACATACCGAATGCGATTCCATAATAATGGATAAGGGTAAAGTTCTGGCGGTGCCCGCGCTCGAAGCCAACGACGTGGACGCGGCGCTCGTTCACGAAGCGGCGATAGGCAAGATAGCGGGCGAACAGATAATAAAACTTATGACGCTCGGTCTTACCGAAGAGCAAGCCGAAGAGAGAATAATAAACGGATTTTTGAAGTAATATCGGATTTAATTTACGCGCGGCCGCGTTTTCGCGGCCGCGCGTATTTTATCCCGTTTTCGCGGTTTTCCTTATTTCGTAAGGGTCTCGTTTATCGAGCCGCCGTCGGACAAGGTGTATTCTTCTTCGTCGTAAGTTACGGTATAGTAATTTCCGTCTACGGTAAATCCGAAATCGAACGGATCCGCCGTGTAAGAGACCGCGGAAGCGTACTTGCCGTCGTATTTAACGGCGTATTTCTCGATGACAAGAGTCTTGTCGCCTGCCGTCCATTCGCCTTGCAGATCCGCCGAAATCTCGGTTTCGGTCATTTCGGCACTTACGCCTGCTATTATGAGTTCGCCGTTCATACCGCCCATTTTGACGACTATGCCGGCAACCTTGTCGACGTCCGCTTCGGCTATTTCCATAACGTATTCGTGCCACTGACCGTCCGCGATCGGCTCCCAGGTATAGATGGGATAAGTTCCGTCCGCCGCTATTACCTGCGTGATGTAGTTTACTTCGGGTTTGTCCTTTACGCCCTTGGGAGCGGTATTTATCATCTTGTACCAAAACGTTATTTTTCGTATGCTGTGGGCGACAAGGGTGTACGGCTTACTCTTGGTTTGCGAGCCCGCCGTAACGAACCTGAGTTCGCAGTTGTCCGTAGCGTCGCCGTTTTCGGTGAAGTAGTAACCCGTAACGACGTTGCCTTCGCGGTTTACTATCTTTCTTACGCAGTCGGGATCGCCGTTCGCGCTGTCCTTATTGTCGTAGCCTTTCGTCTTGCCGCCTTCGAAATGAAGTATTCCGTCGGTCGGATCGGTCGCGTTTTCTCCTACCCAAAAAGTATATTCGACGTCAACGTCTTTGACCATAAGTTCGCCGTCGATATTGCCGGCTTTGATTATTATGCCCACGAGTTGTCCCATGGCGGCAGGATTCTTTTCGTCGATAGTTACGGTTATATCGTGCCACTCTCCGTCGACGTCGCCGTTCTCGTCGTCGGTTATCCTGTACTGAACGTAAGCGGTTTTGCCTTCCGCGCTCTTATACATAAGTTGCATAAAGTAGTACGCGACTTCGCCGTCTACGTTGTCGCCGAGTTTGATTTTCTCTCCGTTGTTGTACATTCTGTACGAAAGCGAAACCTTGGTGGCGTTTATGGGATGAAGTATTCTCGAACCGCTTGCGGGTTTGGTGTCCGTTCCGACTGTTACGAATCTCGCTTCGGCATTGGCTGCTCCCTTTGCCGAATAGTAATAAACGGTATTTCCTTCTCCGTCCTTATAAATTCCGCAGTCGGCTTCGGTGTAGCCTTTGAAGTTGTTTTCTCTTACCATTACCGTGCCGGGATCGGGGAGAGCGGCCGACTTATCTACGTCGAACACTCTCTTGGAAGTAAGAGTAAGATCGCTTATTACTTCGTCGTCGAAGTTGTATTCGGTTTCGCCTTTATACCAGGTAGTAACCCAACCCGTCTTTTCCGCGGGTTTTTCTACCTTCGCGCCGTACTCGTATTCCTTGCCGTTCGCACCGTCAAAAGTAACGGTATATTTGTTCTTTACTTCATTGAATTTAGATACAAGGTCGAGATTTCCGTTAACTGTGTCGATGTCGAAATCCCATTTCGCCGAGCCGTTGTACCAGCCATCGAAAGTATAGGTATATTCCGCTGTCGCCGCTTTGGTCGGGTCGTCGGGCTTTTCTACCTTCGAGCCGTACTCGTACTCCTTGCCGTTCGCTCCGTCAAAAGTAACGGTATATTTGTTCTTTTCTTCGTTGAATTTAGACACAAGGTCGAGATTTCCGCTCACCGTGTCGGCGTCGAAATTCCATTTTTCCGAGCCGTTGTACCAACCGTCGAAAGTGTAGGTGTATTCCGCTGTCGCCGCTTTGGTCGGGTCGTCGGGTTTTTCTACCTTCGCGCCGTATTCGTATTCCTTGCCGTTCGCTCCGTCAAAAGTAACGGCGTACTTGTTCTTTACTTCGGTAAACTTTGCGACAAGGTCGAGATTTTCGCTCACCGTGTCGGTATCGAAATCCCATTTTGCCGAGCCGTTATACCAGCCGTCGAAAGTGTACGTATATTCCGCTGTCGCCGCCTTGGTCGGATCCGCAGGCTTTTCTACCTTCGAGCCGTACTCGTATTCCTTGCCGTTCGCACCGTCAAAGGTAACGGCGTATTTGTTCTTTACTTCGTTGAATTTAGACACAAGGTCGAGATTTTCGCTCACCGTGTCGGTATCGAAATCCCATTTTGCCGAGCCGTTATACCAGCCGTCGAAGGTGTAGGTGTATTCCGCTGTTGCCGCTTTGGTCGGATCCGCAGGCTTTTCCACTTTTTCGCCTTCGGTTATTTGAACTGCGTCTTTTCCGTCGAAAGTGACGGTATAGACTTTTGCCGGTTCTTCCCAGACGGACTCTATTTCGACGTCGGACTTAATTGCCGCGGTGACGTCAAAAGCTGTTTGAGTGCCTTTTATTACCCAGCCTTTGAAGGTCGAGCCGTCGTCTTTGGTCGGGGTGACGACGGTAGCGGTTTTGCCGTATTC
>CAMNIW010000196.1 GCA_946540675.1 uncultured Clostridia bacterium
GGCTCTGTAGCCCGTCTCAGAATGACAATAAACCTGTCCTTGCGTCAATGTCCGCAAAACAAAAAAACGCCGCCGAGAAAACGTCTCGGCGGCGCATATAGTTATGTTATAAACTTTCTTTTTCTTCGGCGACAAATTTGCCCTGATAACGGTTTATTCCGAGTTCTCGCGCCGTTGCGAGTTCTTCTTCGGTTCCTAAGTCCGTAGCGACGACCGTGGCGTTATTTTCCGCGGCAAACTTGACTATCATTTCCGCAATGCCTTTATAGAAGTAGTTTTCTTTGCACGTGGCGATGAAGTCCGCGGGTATCTCTATCCAGTCGGGGGATACGTCCTGCATTTGTCCCATGGCGCCGGCGGCGTTTTCGGTGTCGACCACGGCGGCTATCTTAAAGGCAAATCCCTTGAATTTCTTTATATTCTCCGTAACGATCTTGTCCGTGAACGCGTCGATTTCTATACAGATATTTTGCGGTTCGACGCGGAATTTCTTTGACAGCCTGTATATTTCGTCGGGGAAGTTGGAAGTAGACATCTGCCGTTCGGTCGCGTAAAACGTAAATACGGTTTCCGCGTTGGGGGCGGACTGTTTATACTTGTTTATATCGGCGCAAAGTTGAGAAAAAGTCTTTTCTCCGACTTTGAATATTTCGCCCGACTGAACGAGCGCGGGCAGGAATTTTTCGCCTTCGATAACGCCCTGTTCCTTGTGATCCCAGCGGAGAAGCGAGCGGAAAGCCGCCGTTTCGTTTTCGTCGGTGTATACGGGCGCGTAGCGGAGCACGTATTCGTTGGTCTCTATCGCGTTTTTCATACCGCGGTAATATTGATAGGTTTCGTCTTCGCTGTAATCCATTTCGGGGGAGTAGACCGAATACTTGTTTTCGCCCGAGCGTTCGGCGGTTTTAAGCGCTTCTTCGGCGTTGCCCGTAAATTTGTCGGCGGAAAGTCCCAAAGAGTGGTCGTAAGCCACCGCACCGATATATACGTTTATTTTTACGTCTACTTTGGTTACGAGAGTAAAAGTCTTCGTACATTCGACTATCGCAAACCCCGCGAGATCGGAAAGGGCTTTGCCGTCGAGATCTTCGTCGATAAACACGGCGATAACGTCGTCTTCGTACACGCACGCCTTGGAATTTTTGGGAAGAACGGCATAAAGCCTTTCCTGTAAATCTACAAGGAGCGCTTCGTACTGTTTATCTCCGAGCGATACCGCGAGCTCTCTCGCGTCCGCGATTTTTACGAGCATTACCGAGAAATGCGAATTTTTCTTTGCTACTTTAACTCTTCTCGCGATCATTTCGTCGAAAGACGTCTTGTTCATTACCGAGAGTTTGAGTTTATCCGCGATAAAGCGGTGCCGCTCCCTTCTTACTCCGAAATAGAGCAGTACTATCGCCGCGCTCGCCACGATTATAAATACTATGGTAAGAAGCAGAGCGACGGACGGCTGCATATCGATTTCGGCTTTTAAGCCGTGCGCCGCGAGTAAACCGTTATTTATCATATTATATCACGCTCCCTGTTTGTCTTGGTTTTGTTCTTCGGAACTTTCGGGTTCTTCGGGTTTTTCTTCGTAAACGTAATGGGCTATCATCTCTCTCGCCTTGTCTTCGGTCACCGAACGACTGATAAGGAAGCCTTGGATAAGGTCTACGTTTATCTCTTTCAGTGTTTTTAGTTGCGCTGTGGTTTCCACGCCTTCGCAAATACTCCTTAAGTTAAGGCTGTCGGCTATTTCTATTATCATCTTGGAAATAAGCCTGCTGTGCTTGTTTTTGCAAATATCCTTTATGAAAACCTGGTCGACCTTTATTGCGGTTATCGGCAGTTTTTGCAGGTAGTGGAAGGACGAATAAGCCGTTCCGAAGTCGTCAAGGTGTATGCCTATGCCGTTGTTTCGTAAGATGTTGAGTTTGCTGACCGTTTCGTCTATGGTGCGGAGCAGGTAAGATTCGGTTACTTCTATCGAGATAGAGCCGGGTTTTAAGTCGTACTTTCTGTAAAAGTTCATAAAGTTATCGACAAAGCCGGACTGCATCAACTGTATGAGCGAAACGTTCAAAGATACCGAAACGCCCGTGCCTTCTATGCTCTTTGCAAAACGCATTCCCGTGTCGAAAATGAAGTCGCCCAAAACGACCATATAGCCGGTTTGTTCGGCGTAGTTTATTATATCCGCGGTGGACGCGTTTACCTGCAAGCGTTTGTTTGTACGGAACAGCGCTTCGAAGGCCACTATTTTTCCGAGTTTCACGTCGTATTGCGGCTGATATTCGAGATAGAAATCGCCGTTTGCGAGAAACTTGTCTATATCTATCTTGAAGAAGTATCTCGCGTACAGTTTTTTCTGCGATTCGCGGTAGAGATAGTAGTCCGTTTTCAGCATCGCGTCGTCTATCTTTTCCTGCGAACGGCGAAGGGCGGCCCTTACCGCCGTCATAACGTAGTTATAGTCGCGCGATTCCATCACTTCGTCGCTTATCGCAAATCCGCACTTTACGACGGGTTTTACTATGTTTACGCCCGCTTTTACGGCTTTATTGAAGTACGCGACGTTTTCCGCGAGATCTCGGATCGTCGCCTTGTAGTTTTTGCCTTCGGGCTGCAAAACGCCTATGTGATAGTAGTCCATCTGGAACACGTATTCGAATTTTTCGCGTATTCTCTCTATAAGGACGTTTCTTACGCTCTCCGTGAAGTCTTTACCGAAAATGACCTTTACGTCGTGCAGGTTCGCAAAGAACAGTTCGCCGACGAGAACTTGTTTTTTGTCCGAAACCGATTCGTACACGCTTTCCATCGTGTTGTTGAATTCGGTCTCTATCTCGGTGCCGAACGGAACGCTGAGAGCGTCCGCGGAAAGGACTATCGTGCCGTTTGCGCGCTTGTCGGCTTGACAGGCGAGCACTTTTTCGTCGCCGCCGCGCTGAACGGTTATCGCGTACACGCCGTTTTCGTCAAAGCGGTTTACGCGTTCTTTTATATTGTGCGTGTCGGGGAAGT
>CAMNIW010000197.1 GCA_946540675.1 uncultured Clostridia bacterium
GTCCTTCGTCGAGCCAGGCTTCGCCGATCTGGTTTGTGCCCACCGCCGACTGCCACCACTGATGCGCGATCTCGTGCTCTACGGACACGGCGGTCTTTTCTTCGTCGAGCCCTTCCGAGACGTAGCAAAGCCCCGAATATTCCATACCGCCGCGGTAAAACGGAGTTTCGACCACCGCCATCGCGCCGTACGGGAATTTGCCGAAGACGCCCGAAAAATAGGAGATCGCTTTTTCCGCAAGCGGCAGCGTTTTGTCGCGGAAATCCTGACTTCCGTATACGTTTACCGTCGCGCCGACGGCTTCTCCGACGGACACTCCGAACTCCTTGGAAAGGACTGCGGCGTAATCCCGTCCGCCTTTAAGGGTATAACGGTAGGTCGTACGCGTTCCGTCGACTATCGTTCCGTCGGGAGTTCCCGAAGAAGCCGCGACGTATTCCGACGGCACGGAAAGGCTGACGGTGTAGTCCGAACTTTCGGCAAAATACGGATCGCCCAAGTCCGAGTAAACGCACTCTGTATATTGCGAGCCGTCCCAAACGCACGCCACGGGAAAGAAGTCCGCGAGATTTACCGTGCTTTCGGTTATTCCGAGTCTGGTGTTTGCCGTCGGCAAAGCCGTTCGGAAGTCTATGAGAATATTCCCTTTTTCGCCTTTCGCCGACGGTTTTACGGTTACGGACAAGACGTTTTCGTCTTCGCCGCACACTTTGAAATCGGTCTTTTCTCCGTTGAAGTAACAGGCGAGTATTTCGGTTTTTCCGTAAGAAACGCCTTTCGGGTACGCCGATTTGTCTTCTTTTTTCGCGGGCGCGTATTTCGCGCCTTCTCGGTAGGCGTTGGCGTAAAGGTTAAACCTGACTTCGCCGCGGTCGGCGCGCCCGTCGTTTCGATAAGTGTAGCCGAGCGTTCCCTTTATCTCGTCGCCGAGATATGCGGCGGAAAGGACGTATTCGTTTTTTGCCGTTTGATTTTTATCCCGACACGCGGTAAAAAGCGGACACGCCGCCAAAAGCGTCGCCGCCGCGGCGACGCAAGCGAAAATTCTTTTCAGTGACATAAAAAGACCCCCGTATAGTTTACGGAAGGGTCTTTGCGTTTATTACTTATTATTCTTCAAAATAGGTTTTCGGATCGACGTTTACGCCGTTCAGAGTAACTTCGAAATGAAGGTGCGGTCCGTCTTTATATTCCTGACGGTTGTTGTCGGAGACCGAGCCGATGCGCTGACCTTTTTCCACGGTCATGCCCGCTTTCAGGTTTTCGTCGGCGTCTATCGAGTTATAGACGGTTTTCAGTCCGTTGCCGTGGTCTATCGTGACGGTCGTTCCTTTGAGATAAGAAGTGGTGACGCTCTCTACCGTGCCGCCGTAAGCCGCCTTTACGTCGCTGCCTTCCGCGGCGGAGTAGTCGACGCCCATATGTCCCGTGTATACGCCGAGCGTCTTATTGAAGACTACCGTCGAAGAAGTGAAGTCCTTTTCGATAGCCGCGTTTTGTACGGGATCGGAAAATACGATTTTGGTCGCGGTCGGCTTGTCTTCGTCGGGATTTTTCGGATCGGCGGGTTTCTCGTCTACGGGTTTTTCTTCCGCGGGCTTTTCCTTGTCCTTATCCCTGTCGCCGTTATCGACGACGGCGGTTTGTTCGGCGGGTTGCTTTACCGCGCTTCCCGCGCTGCGCCTGTTAGCCGCCGCGAGTATGATCGCAAGTGCTACGGTTATTATGATTATCGACGCGCCTATTATTATATAGTAA
Source organism: uncultured Clostridia bacterium (assembly GCA_946540675.1). Lineage (GTDB taxonomy): Bacteria > Bacillota > Clostridia > Christensenellales > Borkfalkiaceae > UBA10281. Next base: position 1,759 of record CAMNIW010000197.1, read on the forward strand.
GCGTTTTTTCTTATGAAATTTAATACGGTGTGCTTTTTTTCAGCCATTTTTAATTCCTCCGTTTCGGTTTCGTACCGCTTTGTGTTTTCAATTATTGCCAGCGTTTCGGATTTTATACGGGAAATAAAAAATTTTTTTCAATATCCCCCGAAAATAAACGGTATACCGACCACGATCCTGTCTTTCGCCTTTGCGACGTGTACGTTTACGCGGAGACCGTTTACCGTGCAAAAGGTCGGGACTTCAGGCGAATAGTAATAGTCGCAGTCGAAGTCTTCGCCCTTTTCGGAAAAGATTTTTTCGCAACCGAGAGAAAGAAGAAGCCTTTTTACTTTTTCGGCCGAATAGAAGACCGCGCTTTCGCCCTTTTTATCGCTCTTTACGTATATCGCGCGTTCGGCTTTGTCTTCGGGCATCGACGCCGCGACGGCGCAGGACGACTTGTCCGCGAAATAAAAGGTATGTAAGCCTTCGCCCGAAAAGGAAGTTCCGACTCCCGTAGACGAAAGCATAAAGAAGACCGAAAGTATAATAAAGTACGCTACGTTTCTTCGCATAAAAAACCCCCGACGGCAATCCGTCGGGGAAAAGTATTGACTTATACGGGCGTTTTTATACCGCGAAGAGTTGAGTAAATCCGTCTTCGCGCATCATCGCGAGCACTCCCGCGCGCGAAGAAAAGCAAGCCGCCGAGACCGCGGAACGCAGTTCGTCCGCGGTAAAAGACGGCTTAGTCTTGCCGCCGTACAGTCCCGAATAGGTCGAGATAAAGGCAGGCATAGCCTTCGTCAATGCGTCGAGTTCTCTTTTAAGCGGAACTTTCGCCGCGTTTTTTATCCTGTCGGTCATTCCGTCGAACGCCGCTTTGCCGACCGAAGAATTGATCGTCTCGTATTCTTCGCCGTCCGAAAAGTGACAAAAATCGAGAACGGAAGACAGAAGATCGGGAGAGAGAACGGGCAGTTTTTCCGCCATGAAGTATTCCGAATACAGTTTTACCAGCCGCGAAAACGCGAAAAACTCGAGTTCGGCTTTTTCGGCTTTGCGGATCCTGAACAGGTTTTCCGCCACGGCCTTCTGACCGCCGAAAGAAAGAACGTCGGAATTTGCGTATACGTTCGCGAGCATAAGTTGGGACTTCGCGAGCGACAGCGGCTTATTTTCTGAAGAGTTGACTCCGAGCGCGGCGTTTACCGCCTGACAGGCGAGCGAAAAATATTTTTTATCGAGCGTCGCG
>CAMNIW010000198.1 GCA_946540675.1 uncultured Clostridia bacterium
CATTAACCGCTTTATTGCCACCCGAAAAAACTATTGATGAGATATGTTACTCTATCCTTCCGTTTTTTGATTTTCCTGTTGACAAAACCGCAGGATAGGGTATAATATTTATAGAAAAAAAGGGGGATTTTGCGTTATGCCTGATTTCAGAAGTCTTAAAGTGGTAGACAATTTTTACCAGAACAATTTATTTTTTCCTATGCCGACCGTCATAATATCCACGCTGTGCGAAGACGGAACGACGTCGCTCGGCAGTTATTCTCTCGTTTTTCCGTACTACATTGCGGGCAAGGACTATTACGCGATGATACTCGAATGTCGCAATTCGTCCAACACGGCGCAAAACATACTTAAAAACGGCAAATGCGCTCTCAACTTCATAAAGGACGACAGAAAGTATTTCAAAGAAGCGGTCAGGCTGGGTTTTCCGGGTAAGACGCCGGCGGAAAAAATGAAGGACTGCAACCTTAAACTCGTCGGGGGAAAAGCCGACGGCGAAAGACCGCTCATACTCGAAGACGCCTATCAGGTAATAGAATGCACGTGGGACGACTCGCTCGAAGACGGGTATAAGTCAAAGGAGCATATAGGCGAACTCGAAGGGGTAGAGCCGCCGTACAATAATTTCAACGGCATAACTTCCAAGTTCGGCTGTCACTTTATTCTTAAAATAGACGAGATACTTATGGAAAGCAAGTACGCCGACAATCTTCGCGACGGCTTGAAGAAAAACTCTTTCCCCAACGTTCCCGTCGACTACGGCTATCACGACAGCAAGAATTTCTGGTACAAGAAATTCAAGGGATTTTCCCCTACAGCGGAAGCGATCGCGGCGAGCAATTCCTGTTCGGCGGACAGCGTTATGTACTGTGCGGAAAGGCTTGACACAAAGGTGCGTTTTACGAAAGAAGCGTGCGAAATGTACGTAAAGATACCGCGCCCGTTTATGAAAGCCGCGCTTATGCAGGTAGTAAAAATAGCCGAAGAAAACGGCATAGAAGTAATTGACAAAGCCGCCGCGGAAAAAATAGCGGAGATAAGGAAGAAAAACAAATAATATATCGGACGCGTAGAAGGGAATAGCCGACCGAGAAGAAATCGGCAGCAGGCGTAAAAGTGCTTTATTTCGCTCGCGTGTCCGCCTTGTTTTTCAAGAAAAATAATAAAACCCCTATGCGTAATAGGGGTTTTAATTCTCTTTATCGGGTTGATTTTTGTCAACGTCATAAGTTTTTGAGATACGCTTCGGGTACGTAATCGGAAAATCCGAGTTCTTTTACGAGTTCGGCGTACGCCTTTATGTCCGAGCCGCGCAGGTCGCGGACGTAGTGGGAGAAATATTCCTTTCCGCCCGCTTTGAATTTTATAATATATATTTCGGCTTTTTCCCCTTCGGGAACGGTGCCGAGAGTTAAATTGTCGTTTGCTTTGCAGACGGCTTTTTTCTTGAAAATCACTTCGCGCGTCGCAAGTTTCGTGACGACGACGTCAAATTCTTCGTCGCTTTGAGAGTCGTTTATCGCTACTACGTCGTGTTTTTCGTTCGCGGGTTCGGCAAAAGCGACGTGCAGGGGTCGCTGCGCTCGGGTTATGTATTCGTAAGCGAGTTTTTTATTGTAGTAATAGTCGACCACGCAGTCGGCTATCGACGGCCAGCCTTCTATAAGGTTCCACCATATTATTCCCGTCTTGTTCCATTTCGCGAGACGGTATCTCTCTATCGAATATTTATACGCTTCGGCTTGCACGCACTGCGATTTGAATATAAAGGTTTCGAGCGTGTCGTCCTTGTCGCCGAAAAGGAGTCTTGCGGAATAGGCGAGCAGCGGCACTCTGAAAGAATACGTCGAGACGGTCGTCGTCAACGCCGTGCCGTGGAGCAGCCACTCGTCGTTCGCCTTGTCCTTATTGAGATTATACAGGAAGTCTCCTTCTCTCGGCTTAAAATCTTCGAATTGTTTTTCGTCCTTCCAGGGCCACAGTTTGTCCTTGGATATAAATTTTTTCAGAGATTCGGCTTTCGGCATCGCGGGGAAGCCTATTTCGCTGACAAAGTTGCATACCGTGTTTGCGTAGTAATCCCCCTTAAAATATGTTCTGTCTCCCCAGGTGTGCTGTTCGGTGGTCGGCTTTTTCGTGGAGTACGCTTCGTCGTCTATATACGGCGAACTCGGAAGATACGGTCGGGAATCGTCGAGATCGGACAGTATGTCGGGTATAAGTTTTCTCGTTATGGAGTTATCGTTGGGGTCTCCGACGAAATTCAATATAAAGTCGCATTCGTTGTCGCCCGCCCACAATGCGAGAGCGGGGTGGTTTCTCAGTCTCTTGACGACCGATTCGACTTCGGTTTTCATTTTTTCGGCGAACAATTCGTCCTGCGGATAAATTCCGCACGCCATAGAGAAGTCCTGCCATATAAGTATGCCGTTTTTATCGCAAAGGTCGAAAAAGCGGTCGCTTTCGTATACGTTGCCGCCCCAGCACCTTACGGCGTTGCAGTTGCTTCCGACAAGGAGATCGAAGGCCTTGTCGAGCCTTTTTTCGTCCAGACTGTGAAACGCCGACAGTGCGACCCAATTCGTGCCGAGTACGAAAATTCTCTTACCGTTTACGTAAAAACAGAACTTTCCGCCCGTTTCGTCTACGACGCTCGTCCTGTCGAGAGTTACCGTTCTCACGCCGAAAGAGAGTTTCTTTTCGGCTGCCTTTATTCCGTCCTTTTCGGCTGTTATCGTCACGTCGTACAGGTTTTGTTCGCCGTAATTTTTCGGGAACCACAACTTTGCGTCTTTGACGGTTATTTCGCCCGCGGTCTTGCCGCCGCTTATTTTCCCGCTCGCGGAGAACGTGCTTTCGCCGCATACCGCCGAAAGGGTATATTCGCAGTTTTCTTCGCCGCGAAACTCAAATTCGTATGCCACGCGCGCGCTGTTTCCGGAAAGCGAAA
>CAMNIW010000199.1 GCA_946540675.1 uncultured Clostridia bacterium
CGGGCAAAAACAAGTATTCTTCGCTATTTACAGCTCTGCCTGCGCTGTTTATGACGGCGGTCGTGATTACGTACATTTTAGCCGAACCGCAAATGGCGTTAGGGCGGTTTATACCGTACAATATCGCGCTTATCGTCGGGATAGTCCTTTCATTGATACCGTTCGCGGTATACCTTGTCAGACTTTTTACCAAAAAATCCCGAACTTAGTCGGGTTTCACCTGTTTACGTCCGACTATGTAAAAGGAAACGTTTTTTGTTTTCTTATGGAGTTATAAATTAAATCGCCGCGTCGTTATGCGGCGATTTTTCGTCGACGGCAATCGGGCGGAAATTTGAAAATTTTATGAATAAGCGTTTTTAAGCTGTAAAACGCTTGCTTTTTTGATTGAATTATATTACAATGGTTAGCAGTAGCTAACTATATGAAGGGCCGACTGTAAAAGGTTGGCCGTTTTTTTATCTATAAGTTAGGGAGGTAATAAATGAAAAAATTTTTAAGTTTTGTCGCATTGTTTTTCGTCGTCGCGTTGACTGCCGTCTTTGCCGTCGCCTGTAATAATGCGAAAGATAAACCGAATCAGGACGCAACGACGAAACATACCGTTACGATAGATAACAAAGTCGCAGGCGAAGAAGTCGTTATGAACGTGCGTTATCTCGTCACAAAAGACGGGGCTCCCACACCCGTGGACGTTGAAAACGGGAAATCGTATGAGAAGGGGACGACGTTATTCGTGCAGGTGCTCAACAATACTGCCGACAAACTTATCGTAACCGCAAAGAAGGGTGATTCAACGATCGACTCTTCGATTATAAGCGCAAAAAGCGGTGAAGAAGCGGGCGCGGGCGGACTTTTCGGGATCGTGCTCGATTCCGACGTTACGATAGAACTGTCCATTGCTCCGAAAACGGCTAAAATCACGATAACAGACGGCGCTGCCGCGGGAGATATCCCGAACGTTGCCGTAAACCGCGTGCATGCGTACAACCCCGACGACGCCGACTTGGCTGACTATTCCGACGGACAGGAGATCCCCGTCGGCAATAAAGTGACCGTGTTCGAGTGGAATATGGCGACCGCGGTTCATATCACGATAGTGCATAACGGGCAGACGGTAGTAGATAAATATTACGCCAAAATCGAAGATACGGACAAAGGACACGACGAGTTTTTCAGATTTACGGTAGAAGGCGACGTTATCATAACTACGGAAGTAGCTGAAACGTGTTACTTCAAAATAGATATAAAAGACGAAGTAAACGATGAAGATATAACGTTTAACGTTCGTTATATGGACGTAAACGAAAGCGGCGATCCCGTTCCCGTAGATATCGTTTCAGGGGAAAAATACGTTGAAAACGTCAACGTTTTCGTGCAGGTGCTTAACGGAACGGACAGGGCGGTAAAAGTCGTTGCGAAAATCGGCGGAAAAGAAATTGACTGCGCGGTCATCGGCGCCGCGGACGGGGGAACGCCGGGAGCGGGCGGATTGTTTATGCTGCCGCTCACGGGTGATATGACGATCACGTTGTCTGCCGTTTCTGCGGAATAACGTAAAACGCATAAAAAATAAGTTAAACGACCGACTTACGTCTCGGAAAAATTTTCGGGGCGTATCGGTCTATTAAAAAGGTGATGAAATGAAAATTATAAAGAGATTATCGGCGATGGTTACAGGAATGTTACTGCTTTTTTTCGTCGCGATTTCTTTTGTCGGATGCGGCAATAACAAGGCTGCGCAAATCGTTACGGACAAAGATTTTCCCGCGCTTACCGATACGCGGAGCGAAGAGAAAGAAATGCGCGCTTTCGTAACGCTCAACGGAAACGAAGTTACGTATAATAAAAATACGAGAAGAATAGTTTGCGTTCACGGTTCTCAGGACGTCGTCGCATTCGGCATAAAACTTCTTGCCTATGAAGGGACGACGGATAGGGCGGGATACGAGAGTTTCTACGATGGAGCGAGCGCGCTTAAAAACAGCACTCCGTTTTCGGCGGAGGAAGTAATGTCGTACCGCCCGGAATTGATCCTGGTCAATCAAAGGATGACGAGCGGCGATATCGCCACGCTTTCCGGGATCGCTCCCGTTATTCCTTTATATACCGACTCCGAAGATTTTTCCGTCAGGTTAAAATATATAGGCAATATTTTCGGATTGGAAGACCACGCGAATAAACTTATCGGTTACGCCGACGCACTGAAAGAGTCTATGGTCGCTCAGATGAAATCGTTAGGGCTACAGGACAAGACGTTGACGATATACACGTATATGGGCAATATTTCGATAGTTCCCGAACGCGGCTGGTTTATGAATACGATAATATACGATTATCTCGGTATAAAAAGAAAAGATAACGTAAAGGCGTTTATGCAAAACGAAAGCACGATCGCTTACGAGCCGATATCCGCCGAAAATCTGAAACAATACGAAGGGGATTTGGTTTTTTTCGCGGGATTCGGCGAAAAGACGATTACGACGTACGTATCCGAAAACGAGGGATGGAAATCGCTCGACGCCGTCAGACAAAACAGAGTAGGGGTAATAGATATAACGCCGTATGCGCAAAAGGGAGTGCTCATTCTTTACAATCAATATTATCAGGTGATGAACACCTTGAAAGTCGCGGCTCAAATCGGGGAATAACTTGTGGAAAAAATAAAATTAAGCAACTCTAAGCGTTTTGTGATTTTTTTATGCGTCGGCATATCGGTATTGACGGTCGTTTGTTTTTTAACTCTTATGTTCGGGGCGAACACGATAAGTCTTTCAAAGATACGGAGCGCCTTATTCGACTTTAACGGCGACGATTTTTCGCAAGTCATCGTGAGAAATATGCGTCTGCCGAGATTGATCGCCGACATTATCGTAGGCGCGTCTTTATCGGTTGCCGGCGCCATTATGCAGGGAACGACAAAAAATCCTATGG
>CAMNIW010000200.1 GCA_946540675.1 uncultured Clostridia bacterium
CCGTAAGTGAGTCCCGTAAACATAGCGACCGCGACTTTTCCTTCTTCTCCGCCAAGACCTACGGAAAAGATTTCGTCCGCCTTTTTCGCAAACGCCGACCGCAAATCGCCGCCCTTTGAAACCGATATTTCGCCGACAGGTTCCGCAGTCATTCCTTCGCCCGACAAAACCGCGAACGAATACTTGCCGCCGTCGGTCTTTTCAACGCTTTTTACCTTGCATTTTGCGGTGAAACGGTCGTAGACGTCGACGTCTGCGCCGATTCCCGAAACGCATATGTCCGAAGTTTTTTCGCCGCCTACAGAGCAATCGCCGAGAATCGCCGTCGCGTTTTCTCCGTCCGAATATATATCCCGTACTTCGCCCGAAACGCGGTATACTCCGCTTTCGACGACCGAATTGACGGTGTGCGCGACGCGTATCAACAGCCCGAGCGAGCCGAAGGCGCAAAAAAGGGCGCAGACCGCGCCCGTTATCGCCGCTTTGGCTATATTTCCGCCTTTATACAACAGGGAGTAAAGACCTACGACCGCCGCCGTCGCGACCGTCGGAATTATAAAAGTCAATACGCCCAAAACAGGATAATATCCCGCAAATAAAATCCCGACCGAGAAACTTACGGCACAAAACAATATGGGTCGGAAATTTATATATTTTTTCATATCTCGTAAATTCCGAATTCTTCGGCTATCAGACAGTCGGCTCCCGAAGAGTTTATCTCTTCCGCGATTTCTCTCTCGTCATAAGACGGGTTTATATGTGAAACTATACCCTTTACGCCGAGTTTTAAGCAAAGATCGCACACCTTTCCCACGCTTAAATGCGGCTTTTTATCCGTCCAGTCTTTATCCGTAAAGCAGCCGTCGACAAGCAACAGGTCGCAATTTTTTGCTAACGGTACAAGATTTTCCGACAAATTGGTATCGCCCGTATATGCGAAGACCTTAACGCCGTCGCTTATCTTTACGCCGAGAGTCGCGACGGGGTGATTCATCCTGAAAAATCGCGCCGACGCTTTGCCTATCGCAACCGTATCCCCGTCGTTTACCGCTTTTACGTCGAAAAAGGGCGACGAGCGGTAGATTTTTGCCGCCGCGGAAACGTCGTCAGGACAAACGAGCAAGGGAAACTTATTTATCTTACCCGAATTGTACAGCCTTTCAAAGTAATAAGAATACACTCCGAGATCGGCAGTGTGGTCGTGGTGAAAATGCGTTATTACTATCGCGGAAAGACTTTCCGGCGCGATGATCGACGAAAGGCGGGTAAAACTGCACTCTCCCGCATCCAGCAGTATCGCGGTTTCGCCGCTTTGCAAAAGATATGAACTCGTTCCGCCGAGCGGCTTCGGAAACGGGCCGTATTTTCCGAGTACGGTAAGACGCATAAATTGCTCCTTTTTGTCTTATTGTAACCCTTTGAAAAAATATTGTCAAATATATCGCGCTCCCGCAATAAAAACGTTTGCCTTGTCGCCGCGGCTTTGATATAATTTAGTTGGAAATAATGATTCTGCGGCGTGCGAAATCGGGGTTATATTGTATCCGCAAATCAATATAAGGGAACAGGCTGTCTATGCCGATACGCAAGGCCCGTGGTCGTGTTATTGCAGGCCTATATGACGGGAAAACGGAGTCGGCAAGCGCGGTACCCACCTGCAATCAAGCGGGTTGATTTTTTCCTTGGAACGGCGCAGGCAGGCATTATTTCCGCACAAATTTTACGCGTAAATAAAAAAACAGTCGAAAAACTCTTGCAAAAATATTTATATTGTGTTATTATAATTTAGCATTGACGCGGCCTCATGGTCAAGCGGTTAAGACGTTGCCCTCTCACGGCAAAATCAGCGGTTCGATTCCGCTTGGGGCTACCAACGATAACCCACATTCTTCATCGGATGTGGGTTTTTGTTTTTGCCCGTTTTCCGTATTAACTTTCCCGTAATTTCTGAAAATCACCTTTTGCCAAGGCGTCATATAATCTTTGCTCGTCATACCTAATATTACATATTACAAAAAAATTTTTTGTAAAGAAAAGGGCGGATGTTTTTGCCGCCCTTTTTAACGTCGTTAAAACGAATATCCGCTCAAACTGTAATACGCCATATTGCTTTGACGGACGTCAAGCCGACCGAAACAAGCGCAGACGGGAACGTCGGATATTATATGCAAAGCGTACTGCCCGAAAGGTATCTGATACTTTTCTTTTCCTATCGGGAAATCCAGCCTTAAACAAGTCGTTCTCTCGCCTTTAAGGTCAATCGTTATTTTGTCATACGGCTCTTTATCTTCAAACAACACTTTAATGCGAATATGTGCGTCTTCTTTGCCGACGTTCGTTATCATTAACGCTTCGTGTCCCATAAAGTTCGGATTATCGCCGTGCGGCGGCAAATCTCCGTCGCAAAATACCCAGTTTTTCTTTCCGTTTACTCCGTTTTCCATTGTCATTTCTCCTTTATTTAACGTAATTGAATAATTCCTGCTCGAATTCGGGGCAAAGCGGCTCCGCGCCGTTTTCGGTTATAACGTAGCACGTTTCTACCCTTAATCCGTGTAAAGTCGGATGGCCGAAGAAACTTACGTCCACGTTTACTATCATATTCTTTTCTAAAATATCGTCGCTGTTCGGACCGAAGAAAGGACTTTCCGCTTCCATTAAGCCCATAGTGTGCGCAAACGGACAAACTATGTATTTAAGGTAGCCGCCTTTTTCATAGAGTTTTCTTCCTGCCGCGTCTATATCTCTGCCCTTATTGCCGATTTTAAGCATACTCTTCGTGAGTTTCATTACCTCTATCATATCTATAAGGCATTTTCTCTGTTCAGGGGTATACTCTCCGCTTACCGGAACGGTGTGCCCGAAAGTTCCCGCATAGCCGTTGATTCTCGGCGCGATACCGAGCATTACCATTTCGCCGTTTTCCATTA
>CAMNIW010000201.1 GCA_946540675.1 uncultured Clostridia bacterium
AAATAGAAGAAATAAGCGAAGAAGATTATTTTTCCAAAATTGACATGATGGCGGAAGCGGCTCTTGCGGATTCTTGTACCGCAACCAATCCCCGCGTGCCTACAAAAGAAGATATAATCGGGATATATAAGGCAATATGGTAAACCGCAATATTAAAAATATGGTCGAAAATATAAAATATTTTCTTCTCGATATGGACGGAACTCTTTATATCGGCGATAGTCTTATAGGCGATATGAAGACAACGCTAAGTGAAATAAGAAGAGCGGGTAAAAAGATTATATATCTTACAAACAATTCTTCAAAAAGCGTCGACAGATACGTGGAGAAGTTGACGCGATTAGGACTTTTTGACCGTCGTGACGAAGTCTATTCTTCGGGAGTCGCAACTATAGAATATCTTAAAGAGTTTTATCCGGGCAAATCAGTCTATTTGCTCGGTACAAATGCGCTAAAAGCCGAATTTTCAAAAAACGGTATCGCTCTTATCGAAGAAAAACCCGATATATGCGTGCTTTCTTACGATACCGAACTCACTTACGAAAAGTTGTGCAAATTTACGACGTATATACAAAAAGGATCGCACTATATAGCGACTCATCCCGACGTTACTTGCCCTGCGCCGGATAAATTCGTGCCAGACGTCGGGTCGTTTATTGAAATGATCAAAGCCGCCACGGGGCTTTTGCCGTCGCTTATCATAGGCAAACCATACGATACGATGGGGAAAAACCTTATGAGAAAATACAACGCAGAGCGCGACCGTTTTTTAATGGCGGGCGACAGGCTTTATACCGATATAAAATTCGGCAATAACTGCGGTTTTTGCTCGTGTTTGGTTCTCAGCGGAGAGAGTTCGGAAGACGATATAAACGAAAATTCCGCCAAGCCCGATTTTATACTGAAAGATTTTAACGAAATTGTAAAATATTTATAACGGGAGATATATATGTTTGACGTTGTTGTAATAGGCGGAGGCGTTATCGGGGGACTTATCCTTCGTAAACTTTCGTCCTATGAGCTAAAAATTTGTTTACTTGAAAAATCGAACGACGTTTGTATGGGGCAAAGCAAAGCCAATAGCGGTATAGTCCACGCCGGCTTTGACGCAAAACCGAACTCTTTGAAAGCAAAATTCAACGTTCTCGGAAACAAGATGATGAAAGAAGTTACGAGTGAGCTCGGCGTAAAATTCATCAATAACGGCTCGCTCGTGGTTGCGTTTTCCGACGACGAGATGAAAACGCTTGAAGATCTTTTGGAAAGAGGCAGAACTAACGGTGTTCCCGATATGGAGATAATCGGTCGGGAAGAGCTTGTAAGACTCGAACCGAAAGTATCCGATAGCGCTCTCGGCGCGCTTTATGCAAAAACCGGCGGAATTGTTTGCCCGTACGAACTTACCATTGCGGCGATAGGCAACGCAATGGATAACGGAGCGGAACTGAAAACCGATTTCGAAGTAACGAGAATAAGTAAAAAAGGCGACAATTTTATCGTTTATTCGCAGGATGGCGAGACGGTAGAAACGAGATATATCATAAATTGCGCGGGCTACGGCGCACAAAAAGTCGCGGGACTTATCGGAGACGATTCGTTTACGATAGGCGGAAGAAAAGGAGAATATATACTGCTTGACAGGGAGAGCGGCGGATTTGTCAGTCATACGTTGTTTTTTACTCCTACCGAAAAAGGAAAAGGAATACTCGTTTCCAATACCGTTGACGGCAACGTTCTTTTAGGTCCTACGGCGGAAGAAGTGCCCGAAAACGACACGGCTACCAGCGCCGACGGATTGCAGTCGGTGATCAATAAGGCTCGGGAAATGTGTAAGGACGTTCCGCTTTATAACACGATAACGTCCTTTGCGGGAGTCAGGTCGTATTGCGACAGGCACGATTTTATAATTGAAAAAAGCGCGGTTGACGACAAGTTTATAAACTGCGTCGGAATAGAGTCTCCGGGACTTACGTCTTCTCCCGCTATCGCCGAATACGTCGTTGACAAACTCATCGGGAGCGACGAAGAACTCGTAAAAAAGGAAAGCTTCAATCCGTACAGAAAACCCGACTATTTCTTCAAAAATCTTTCTGTCGAAGAAAAGAACGGGATAATTAAAAACGATAAGACTTACGGAAAGATTATTTGCAGGTGCGAGCAAATTACCGAAGGCGAGATCATAAGAGCAATTAAAGAAAACCCGCCCGCAAAAAACGTCGACGCCGTAAAGCGCAGAACCCGTGCCGGAATGGGGCGTTGTCAGGGCGGTTTTTGTCAGCCGTACGTCGCCGAAATAATAGCGAGAGAGACGGGAATACCGTTTGAAAAAGTAACTAAATCGGGCAAAGGATCCGAACTTGTGATAGGTGTGACTAAATGATGAATGCGGATATTGTTATAATCGGCGGTGGTCCCGCCGGGCTTGCCGCGGCGGTTGCGGCTTACGATAAAGGCGTAAAAGATATAGTAATTTTAGAACGTGATGAAAAGACCGGCGGAATATTGAATCAATGTATTCACAACGGTTTCGGTTTAACGAGATTCAAAGAAAGTTTATCCGGTCCCGAATATGCCGACAGGTTTATTACGGAAGTTAAAAAAAGAGATATTAAAGTGCTTCTCAACACTACGGTTTTATCTCTTTCCGAAGATAAGACGGTCACTGCGATAAACGAAGAATACGGCGTATTTTCCGTAAAAGCGAAAGCGGTCATTCTTGCGATGGGTTGTCGTGAGAGAAGCCGCGGCGCGCTTAACGTCGCAGGAACTCGCCCCGCAGGTATTTATTCCGCGGGGACGGCTCAAAAATACGTCAATATCAAGGGTTATATGCCGGGTAAAAATGTTGTTATTCTCGGTTCCGGCGATATCGGCTTGATTATGGCAAGAAGAATGACGCTCGAAGGGGCAAAAG
>CAMNIW010000202.1 GCA_946540675.1 uncultured Clostridia bacterium
ACGAGATAACGTTCACCTGCCTTGACGGCGGCGGAAACGAAGTCGCTTTGTTCGATCCGGCGGCAAAACTCACGTTCACGAAGAAAGGTTCGCTCACGACCGAGCGCAACATAAATCTCGCGATAAACGACAAGAAGTCTTTCGGAGAAGGCGTTTCCGAAGAAGACAAGGCAAAAGTCGCGGGCAAGGTTTTGAAGGGTTATTTCAACATCACTATAACGGAGCCGACCGACGGCGGTACTTACGTCAAGAAAACCGACTTCGGAGAAGGTTCGGGCAACGTATACAAGGTAACTTTCAGGTTTTTAAGCGGCGACGTCGATAAAGACAGCGGCGTGGAAATAATAAATTACGATCATACCACGGTGACGGCGGTAGCGCAGGTCGCGTGGGAGGGGGAAAGCATGACTTTCACGGCAACGAGCCCTGCTGCGGCATTGCAGTTTGCGGCGATAGCGAGCGGAACGTGGACGGACTTCATATTTATAGCGATCGTCGGCATAGCGGCGATTTTACTCGTGGTGCTGATAGTCGTTCTTATCGTCAAGTCGATAAAGAACAAGCGTTACAGAGTAATGTTCGACGCAAACGGCGGCAAGTACAACAAGATCGTTATGGTAAAACACAGGGGGCAATTCGCCTATCCCAAGGAACCCAAGCGCAGGAACTACGTGTTTATGGGTTGGTTCACGGATAAGGCGTGCACCACGCGTTTCGCGTCGACCGAACTCACCAAAAAGAGAAATATGACCGTATACGCCAAGTGGATGAAACTTGCCGATTACGAAAAACTCAACGCCGACTACGCGAAACTCAACGCCGAAGTTTCTCAGGAAGCCAAGGAAGTGGACGCGCAGTACTACACGTCGCTGACCAAAGATCCGCAAATCGAGAAGATCGAAGCCGAGAAACTCAGTTACGAAGCGAAGAGAGCGGAAGAAGAGCGAAAGACCGAAGAAGTAAAACTTCAGGCGATAAGAGAAATAGAGCGTTCCAAGAATAACGAAGACGCGAGAGTTAAGGCGGAAAGGAGTGCCGAAGACGCCGAATACAGGCTTCAACTCGCGCTTGCGGAAAGGGACGACGCGATAAGAAAAGCAAGGCTTGACGAGAGAAACAAGACTCTCGAAGAGATGAAAGACGGAGACGCTCCCGCGGCGGCGGAACCCGAAGAAAAGCCGATAGACTACGACGAACTCGTCGCAAAGGTCAGGGAAGAAACGGCAAGGGAAACCGAAGCGAGAGTCAGACGCGAGATAGAAGAAGAAGCGAGACGCAAAGCCGAAGAAGAAGAGCGCATCAACAGGCTGGTAGAAGAGAAAGTCCGCGCTATGGAAGACCGCAGGCGCAGGGAATACGAAGACGAAGCCAGACGCAAGGCGGAAGAAGAAGCGAGAATCAACGCGATAGTCAGCGCAAGGCTCGCCGAAATGGAAAACGTCAGGAGAGAAGAAGCGAAGAAAAAGGCGGAAGACGAAGCGCGTATGACCGCCGGGCTTGCCATGATGGCGACCATGGGCGCGTCGGGATCTGAAACCGAAAAACCCGTCAAAGCAGTCGCGGAGCCCGAAAAGAAGGGACCCACGCCCGCCGAGATATTCGACGAACTCAAAGCCGAAGCGGAGTCTTACGTCAAAGCGGACGGTCTCGGCTATTCTGTCGACGGAGAGATAACGGTGCTTAAACTCCGCGAAGACGGCGAAGTCGTGTTAGACCTTAACGCCGATTACAGAGATCTCAAAGCCAAAGGCTATGCCGTAGGAAAGGGCGAACTCGGAGTGCGCGCCGTCGTAGGCGAAGAAGACGTCGACGAAGCGAAGGAACTTATAGAAGAAGCGATGTGCGCAAACGGCTTTGCCAAGAGCGGTCAGGCGCAGGTCGTAAAGAGCGACGAAAAGGAGAGAAAAAACGGCTATACTTATGCTTTCAAAGCGGAAAGGGAAGCCGAAACTCCCGAAGAGTTTTACAGGATTCTCCGTTCTTACGCGGGCTCGTTCGTCAGCGTTGAGCCCGTCATAGAAGACAAACCGCTCGTAAAAATGTTTACCGCAAAGGGCGTAATCGCGGTATATCTCAACGGTTACGGCGACGGACTCAAACCCGCGGGCAAAGAGTTTGTCAAAGACGGTTACACGACGTATATAAAGGTTACCGACAGAGAAGAGTGCAGGCGCGCTATGAAGGCGATAGAAACGGTAATGAAGTCCAACGGACTTATGCGCGTGCCGACTATATCCGCGGTCGGGGACGAAGACGTCGACAGCGGATTCGAATACGCGCTTAAAGCGTAACTAAAAGAAAGCCGCGACGGCGGTTGAATATAGACAAAAAAGAGGTTTACAGAAAATGAACGAAAAGGTTATTCTTACCGAAGAAGGAAAAGCGCAACTTGAAAAAAGGCTTGAAGAACTCAAACTCGTCAAACGTCCGGAGATAGTGGAAAGGATAAAGAAGGCGAGAGATTTCGGAGATTTGTCCGAAAATGCCGAATACGACGCCGCGAGAAACGAGCAGGCAAGGATAGAAGGCGAGATAGTCGAGATCGAAGCCAAACTCAAAGTGGCGGAGATAATAAAGACGGGAAACAGCGACGACGTGGTTTCCGTCGGTGAAAAGGTAAAGATATACGACGAAGATCTCGGCGAAGAAGACGAATACGAAATAGTCGGAACGACCGAGGCGGACGTATACAACAACAAAATTTCCAACGAGTCGCCTTTGGGACAGGCTCTTGTCGGCGGAAAGGTCGGTACGGAAGTTACCGTACACGCGCCGCAGGGCGATTACAAGGTAAAAATTCTCAAAATAATCGCGTAAGGTAAGATGGATATAGCGGTAAAAAAGAGCAGGCTCGTAAACTTGCTCAATTACGACTGGTTAAAGATAATAATCTCGATCATCGCGGGTAT
>CAMNIW010000203.1 GCA_946540675.1 uncultured Clostridia bacterium
CGTTTGCCGCGGTGGAAAGTTCGTTTGCAAGTCCGGCCCCGAAACCGACGAGCGCCACAAACGCCCAAACGATCGCGCCTACGATGCCGAAGAACACCTTCGCCGCCGCGCCCTTTCCGGAAAACTCTCTCTTGGAAAGAACATCCTTGGACGTGATATAATCGGACGGGTAGCCCACTCTTTGATCGAGGAAGGCTTTCCAACCTTGCTTCACTTCTTCGGGGTGGCTTTCCAGTTCGTTAAAAACGACGTCTACGTTTTCGTCGGTGATCGGGGGTTGCTCGTTCAATTTCTTGTTGCAAGCGATGAGTTTCTTTCTGTATCCGTCGATTTTACTTCCTGCCGAAATAGCCCACGCGATAAAGAACAGAACGAGTATGATAAGTCCGCCTATCACGCCGAGTTTGATGGATACGTCTACCGATTCGAGCACGCCGCTCAAAAGATCGGTGATCTTGGTTGCGAATTCTGCCATTTTCTCCTCTCCTGAAAATAAACTAATCTCTATTTATTATAACAATAATATTTTATTTTGCAATACCCTACGAGAAAATTTCCGCAAAATTTCTTTATTTTTTCTTAAATTTTTTCTTGTATTTCCCAATTCGCGCGCTTTCGGTCGCGTTTTTACACGCGTTTGCGCTCGTTTACGCACGATGTTACGCGGCGAAGCGGTCGGGGGGGGTGTCAAATCTCCACGACGGTGAGCGTTTCGATGGCGAAGACGATTTTTTTCTTCACTTTTTTCTTCAAGATCTTTTCGGCGGCGTCCGCGTACAATTCAAGTTGCTTTTTATAGCGGTTTTTCAGCGTTTCGGCGTTTGCTTTTCCCGTTTTGAAATCCACCACGATCAAGCCGTCCTCTTCCCGGACGAGCAAGTCGATCACCCCTTGCAAAAGGGTTTTGTTCCCGTTCGACCACGGACTTTCGATAAAGCGGACGAACGGTTGTTCGCGCAAGAGTTTTTTGCCGACGAGGCTTTGAATAAAATCGCTTTGCAACGCGTCAAAAATCGCGTCCATGGGCGCAATAGCTCTTTCTTCTTCCGTCAAAAAGCCTTTTCGCACCATTTCGTCCATCTGCTCGGCAAGTTCTTCTTTCGTCTTCGTATCGTACCGAACGTACTGCATCACGGCGTGCGTCGCGGTGCCTTTTGCGGCGGCGTTTTCGCCCCCGACGTTCTTTTCAAAGAAAACTTCCTTACTGCCCGGCGTTTCTTCCGTCTTTTTCAGCACGTCGCTGACGGTCAATTTACACGGCGTTTCGGCGTCCGCCGAAAAGGCGTACTTTTTTTCCAATCTTTCGAGCGGCAAGGTCTTTGGATCGCCGGGTTTTCCTTCCGTTTCCGTCCGCTCTTCCTCTTCCGCCCACACGATACGGCTTGCGATCTCTTCGTCCGCTTCCGCCGCAAAAAGGATCCACTGCATAACGGAGGCGCTGTCGAAAACGCTCAGCGAAACGTTCGTCTCTTCCCCCACCACCGTCAAAAACTTTTTCGCGCGGGTAAACGCCACGTACATAAGGCGCGCCGCTTCCTGCCGTTCTTCGTCTCTTTTTTTCATATGCACGACGTACGACAGGAACGTGGTCGACCTGACTTGCGTCTCTTCGTCGTACCCGACGGCGGCAAGTCCGAGATCGCCGTCAAGGAAAACGTCGTCGCTTGCGCTTTTATCCTTTTCTCCCGAACTCTGGAAGGGCAAAACGACCACGGGGAATTCCAACCCTTTGCTGGCGTGCATGGTCATGATCGCCACCGCTCCTTTTTTCACGGGCGGTTTGTTCCCCTCGAAAACGTTGTCGTAAAAATACAAAAAGTCTTCGCAGGAATCGTTGACCGGCAGGCTCCCGACGTAACGGATAAAGGCGTTGATCTTCGCAAGCTTTTCCACGTCCTTGCCGAGCATATACGCGTCGAACGACCGTTCCAAAACGAACGTGAGCGTCTCTTCCGCCGACGAGATCGCCGCTTTCTTCCTCGTCTCTTCCGTGAAAGATATGAAGTCTTTGACGCGTTTTTCCGTTTTCGGTTCCCCTTTGTATGCTATTAGGGATTCCCAAAGTGAAAGTTTATGATTTTTGTCGGTGGTGTTTTTGATAAGAACGAGGTCTTTTTCGCTGAGGCTTCCGATGGGGGAAGAGGCGACCGAATAGAGCGCGACGTCGTCCAAGGCGTTAAAGGCGATCCTGATTGCGTTCACGAGAACTTCCCGTTCGGGGAAAAGCGTTTTTTCTTCTCGCAAAAAATAATAGGGAACGTTCTTCTCTTCAAACGCGCGCGCAACGGCGTATCCGTGGTTTCCCGTACGGACGAGAACGGCGATATCGTCAAATCGAACGGGGCGGTCTTCCCCCTTTTCTTCGTCGAAAAAGGTACTTTCTTTCACGTAGCGTAAAACGCGGGAAGCGACGAACTGCGCTTCGTCGTTCGTCTTTTTGACCGTTTTGTCGTCGCGGACGCTGTACACGGTCGGCACGGGCGGCTTTTCTTTTTCCCTTTTGGGAACGAGCACGACTTCCACCGCGCGGTCTTCCCCTTTTATTTTTTCGCCGTAGCGAAGACGGGCGGTGCGTTTATAATCCACGCCGCAAAAATCTTTTATCATCACGCGGTCGCATACGCGATTGGTGAAGTCGAGAATGTCTTTGCACGAGCGGTAGTTTGTGTTCAGATACAAATTCGTTCCGCTTTCGGGGGAAGAGGCGAAGCGTTCCCCTTTCGCGATAAAGATCGCCGGCTCGGCGAGTCGGAAGTGGAAGATGGCTTGTTTGCTGTCGCCCACCATCATGACGTTGTTCCGTTCCAATTTTTCGATCAACGCTTCCTGCATATAGTTCGTGTCCTGATATTCGTCCACGAAGACGTAATCGAACGACTCGGC
>CAMNIW010000204.1 GCA_946540675.1 uncultured Clostridia bacterium
GATACCCGACGCATGGCTGGGGTCGACTATGATCGGCAGATGCGTTTTTTCTTTCATAAGGGGGATCGCGCTCAGATCGAGCGTGTTTCTCGTATAATGTTCATAGGTGCGGATGCCGCGTTCGCAAAGAATGACTTTGTCGTTTCCTTCGCTCATGACGTATTCCGCCGACATGAGCCATTCTTCCATGGTGGAAGAGAGACCGCGCTTTAACAAAATGGGTTTGTCCGTCTTGCCGACCGCTTTCAAAAGGTCGAAGTTTTGCATATTTCTCGCGCCGATCTGAATGACGTCCACTTTTTCCACGAAAAGGTCGAGGTATTTTTCGCTCATCAATTCGGTGACGAACGGTAGACCGACTTCGTCGCTGACCGCTTTTAAGATCTCGATACCCTTTTCGCCCAAACCCTGGAACGCGTACGGGGAAGTACGCGGTTTGAACGCGCCGCCGCGGAGAAGCCCGGCGCCCGATTTTTTCACGTCTTTTGCGATGGAAAGCACTTGTTCGTACGTTTCCACCGAACACGGGCCCGCCATGACGGTAAAGTGTCCGCCGCCGATTTTGTGTCCTTTGACGTCCACGATCGTGTCTTGGGGGTGGAATTTGCGGTTCGCGTTCTTGAACGGTTCCTGGATACGGGTGACCGACTCCACCATATCAAGGGAGCGCAACAGGTCGATGTCCACTTTGGACGTGTCGCCGATGAGCCCGACGATCGTGCAGTTGTCGCCCTTACTGACGTGCGCCGAAAGACCTAACGTTTTTATCCATTCGAGCAAATTCTCCATTTGCTTGCCGTCGTATTCTTTTTTAATCGTAACAATCATATTTTTTACCTCGCCTTATAGTTTTCCAAAATAAAAACGACCGCGTTTTTCCGCGCGGTCGCTTGTTCTCAATGGTTTCTTGAAGAAAGGAAGGAAGATTTACCGCACGGAAAGACGACCATTACTATAGTAATAGCCAAAAAAGTATCCGCTAAAGTAAAACTTGCTTGCGTTCATCATAGTTTCATTATATAAACGGCAAAATCGTTTGTCAAGAATTTTTTTCAAAAATAGGGAAAGGAATTTTTGTCGAAACGGGCATATTTGACGAGATGGGAAAAATATAGTATAATCAAATTATGGAACGCGTTCATAAACGGCAAAATATCGTTTTCGCCTTGCTGAAAACGTGGCAAAAAGCGAAACGAACCGATAAAGAAAAGAGAAAAGCGAACGGCTTTGCATTTGACAAGAACGAAAGAAACGTTCTTCTTCTCCTTTTACGCGCCATTTGCGCCCTTTTCGGGATCAATGCGGAAGAAGAAAAAGAAAGCGAATCCACGCATTATATAAGGAAAGACTTTTTGTTTGAAATCGTACCCGTTTTCGGCTCGATAAAAAGAGACGAAGCGGCGTTTTTCCGAAATCGATTTACGCGCGCCGTTTCAGCGGCATAATAAAAAAGCGCTCCCCGCTTTTTCGGGGAAGATCATTTACGGAGAAAAATCATGTCGAAGTTTATTATTACCACCGAAGACGCTTGCGAACTGCCCGCGTCCTTTTACGAGGGCAAAGACGTTAAAAGAATACATTTACACTACTATCTTGACGGCGAAGAACGCTCGTCGGAAAATTACGACGCGAAGGAGTTTTTCGGTCGGCTTCGCTCGGGCGGAAAGGCAAGTACGAGCCAGGTCAACGAGTTCGAGGTCGAAGAATTTTTCCGTCCGCTTTTACAGGACGGATACGATATTTTACACCTTGCGTTCTCTTCCGCGCTCAGCGGAACGTATAACAACGAAGTGAGCGTCGCAAAGAGATTGCAAGAAGAATTTCCCGAAAGGAAAATATACGTCGTCGACACTTGCAGCCAGTCGGGCGGTCAAGGTTTACTCGTTACTTTGGTATCCGAATATAAAGAGAAAGGGCACTCGCTCGAAGAGTGTTATAAGTACGCCGAAGAGGTCAAACACAGAGTCGTTCACCTTTTTACCGTGAACGATTTGCGGTGGCTGATCGCCACGGGAAGGGTAAAAAAAGCGGAAGCGTTTATCGGAAATATGCTTCAAATAAAGCCCCTTTTGTACACGAGCGACGAAGGAAAATTGACGCCGCATACGCGGCTTGTGAGCCGGAAACTCGTGCTGAACGCCTTGTGTGAAAAGGCGAAACAAAAGTACACGGGGGAACGTGAACTGATTTACATTTCGCACGGGGATTGCCCTGCGGACGCGGAATTCGTGAAGAAAAAACTTGCGCCTCTCGGCGCGGAGATCGTTGTTTTGGACATAAGCCCCATCATCGGGTGCCACACCGGACCGGACGTTCTCGCCATTTTCTGCACGGGAAAAGATCGCTCGATGTGAGCGCAGATAAGGGATAAGGAAAATTATGAAAAAATCATTGTATAACCGTTTTTTTACGGGCATTGCCCGTATTGTTTTTCCTAAATGCGAAGTTGTGTTTGAGGAAGAAAACGACGAGCCGGGAATGTATCTTTGCAACCATTCGGGCGCGATCGGACCCGTTCTTATGACGTTGTATTTTCCCAAAAAACACAAGACCTGGATGATAAATTACGTCATGGAAAAAGAGAAGAACGCCAATTATATCTTCCATGATTTTTGCTTCGGGCGGGCGAGAAAGCATAAAAAGTTTTGGCGTTTTTTGTCGAAAATCGTCGCAAAAATGTTACCGCCGTTGCTGAAAGAAGGGAACCCCATTCCCGTCTACCACAACCCGAAGATACTCGAAACGTTCCGAGAGACGGAAGACGCGCTCGAACGGGGCGAAAATCTCGTCGTGTTTCCCGAAGAACCGAAACGCTTTTCGGAATTTGTCCACAACGTGTACGAAGGGTTTGCGGACGCCGGGCGAACGTAT
>CAMNIW010000205.1 GCA_946540675.1 uncultured Clostridia bacterium
TGCATTTCCCGCCGTCGACAACGGTTGCGAGAATATTTACTTTAAGATCGGCGTCGACCTTTTCTATCGCGCGGACAATATCCGAAAGTTTTCCGACGCCCGACGGCTCGATTATGATTCTGTCGGGAGTGAATTTACTTATCACTTCTTTCATCGACGACGAAAAATCGCCTACGAGAGAACAGCATATACAGCCTGAATTTATTTCTTTTATTTCAACTCCGCTCTCTTTAAGAAACGTTCCGTCGATGCCTATTTCTCCGAATTCGTTTTCGATAAGCACGACTTTTTCGTCTTTAACGGAACTTTGAAACAATTTTTTGATCAGCGTGGTTTTTCCCGCGCCTAAAAAACCCGATATTACGTCTACTTTTATCATACAATCACCTCATATTCCGTCTTCGGAAACGTCGCTTTTACAAAAAAGTCGGGCAGATTTCCGAAAACCGTATTCTTTACAGCGCTAATATTATATAACTTTTTATTTTATTATGCTAACGAATTTAGCCGAGTGCGAAAAGGTTGAATACGGCTATCAGAAATAAAGGGGGTTGACTATCGCCAACCCCGCATTTAATTATTTCCTTTTGGCGGTGACTTCCGCTTCATACCGCTTTACTTCGTTTATCCAATCGAGACCGACCCCCGCGCCCTTTTTAGCGCAGTAGTAATCCCATACAAGCCCGACAGGCAAAGTCTTATATTCCTGCGAAACCGCAAGTCTCGAAGAAGTATCCCCTTCTCTTTCGAACTTTTTAAGCGTTTCAACGGGAGTCAAAAGCGATGCGAGTAAAGCTTTTCTCGTGTTGCGAAGACCGGTTATCCAGGCTATAAGTCTGTTTATCGACGCGTCGAAATAGTCGGTCGCGATATACGTAGCCTGAACTTTGTCGAGTCTTACGAGTTCGTCCATAATGGATTTAAGTTCGTCGTCGTAATTTACTACGTGGTCGCTATCCCATCTGACAGGACGGGAAACGTGAAGAAGACAATGATCCGAAAAAGCGTATACCGCACCGAGTTTAGCCGATACGACTTCGGTCGGATGATAATGTCCGCAATCGAGAGTCATTATTATATGGTCGCTGTTCTTTTTCATAACGTAACCCATACAGAACTCATGCGAACCTACCGTATAACTTTCAAGTCCTATACCGAAAAGTTTGGATTCTATACCGTCCATAACGTTTTTAACGTCTTCTGTTTCGGCAAATATCTTATCGTAGGAATCTTTAAGTCTTAATCTCGGCGAAAGGGTGTCTATCGGAAATTCTTTATCTCCGTCGGGAGTCCAGTGGTTGATAACACAGGTCTTACCCGTTCTTTCGGCAAAATAACCGCCGATTCTTCTACACCTTATACCGTGTTCTACCCAAAATTCACGAACTTTATCGTCTCTTGCGGAAAGCGTACCGTTCTCGGAAAGCGGATGCGAGAAATAAGTCGGATTAAAGTCTATCCCGAGATTGTGTTCGACGGCCCAGTCCGCCCATTTTTCAAAATGTTTCGGCTCGATTTCGTTTCTGTCGACAAATCCGTCCGCTTCGAGATAACACGCATGTATATTTATCTTCTTTTCACCGGGAAAATGTTTTAACACAACGTCGAGATCGGCGCGGAGTTCCTGCGGATTTCTTGCCTTGCCGGGATAATTGCCCGTAGTTTGTATGCCGCCGCTTAGTCCGCCGTCTTTCTTTTCAAAACCGTTTACGTCGTCACCCTGCCAGCAATGTATGGAAATAGGCGTGTTGTCGCATATCTCTATGGCTTTGTCCACGTCTACGCCGTATTTCGCATAATATTCTTTTGCAAATTCATAACCTTTCAAAATACTTTCTTCCATAATAATTCTCCCGATATATTTTGACAAAGAGTTATCCCCCTGCCTTATCACCTATATTATAATTCAGAAAATAACCGATTTCAACAACTTTATATAAAAATTTTTACGACCGTTTTTTCTCGTCCGAAAACTTTTTCCTGTACTCGTTGGGAGACATTCCGTTTCTCTCCTTGAATATTCTATGGAAAAAACTCGTGTTTTCGTACCCGACCGAAATAATTATTTCAGTCACGGGAATATCGGTATTTTTTATAAGATTTTCAGCAACGTTCAAACGCTTATTTTGTAAGGAGTCCTTAAAAGTTTCACCGGAGTATTTTTTGATTGTCTTGCTTAACGCGGCTTCGCTTATGCGCAATTTCATAGCAAGATCGGACAGTTTTGCGTCTTTATATGACGACTCGATATATTGAGCCGCCGCGAGAGCCAGTCCTTGCTCGTACTTTGCCGACGGAGAAATCTTCAATACGTCCGTTTTTTCCGTCAACTCCATAAACAACAACGCGGTCGTTTTGTTGCGTAGCGACGCGTCGCCTTTTTCGGACATAAAAGACCAAAGCAAATTCTCTATAAGATTTTTTACCGGTAAAACGTCCGAGAGATCGAATTTCAGAAAATCCACGCTGCCCCGGTCGGATAATTGTCTGATAATAAAATCGTATATTGTGTTGTCGTATCCGACAAAGTCGGCGGTAGACGTGAAAAATTCCGGTTTTATGATAAAATTGACCGCTATATCGTCTTTTCCGCAAGCGGACACTTCGTGCAACGCGTGCGTACCCAAAAGCAACAATTCGTCCTTTTTTAAGACTATTCTTTCGGTCTCGTTTATTGTGTGCACCGTCTTGCCCGAGCAGCCGTATATCATCTCGATATAGTTATGTTTATGTTTTGGAAAATCGGCAAAACGCGTGTGCGGACGCATGGAGATAAACCTTTCTTCCGTCGCTATCTTACTGCTTTTTACAGTAAAATCGCGCTCATCGGTATAAAGGCTTCTATCGACGCCTTTACCCGAT
>CAMNIW010000206.1 GCA_946540675.1 uncultured Clostridia bacterium
TCGACCTGCTTAACCTTCATGCCTTTTTCGGTCCATTCTTCCGTTACTTTGCCGTCGAATTTTACCCTTACGGTCATATCCGAACGCTGAGTAAGCCATACTTCGCCGCCAGGGAGCCACACGTCAGGAAGTTCCGTTTGCCACCCGTCGACTATTTTTTGCTTGAATAACCCATACTCGTAGCGAATCGAATATCCCATTGCGGGATAATCGGATGAAGCCAAAGCGTCCATAAAACACGCCGCGAGCCTGCCGAGACCGCCGTTTCCGAGTCCCGCGTCGGGTTCGGAATCGTAAAGGTCTTCAAGGCTCAATCCGCGTTCTTTTATGGCTTCGTTTATCTGTTTTTCTATTCCGAGATTGTATACGTTGTTTTTAAGCGATCTTCCGAGAAGAAACTCCATACAAAGATAGTAAACCCTCTTGCCCTTTACGGCTTTCATCTTGTAATGATATTCGTTTCTTTTTTCGAGAAGGATATCCCTTACCGTCATGACGACGGCTTTGTATATCTGTTCTTCGTCCGCCTCGCTTAACGAAGCCCCGAAGTATCTCGAAAGTTTTCCTTCGATCGCTTCTTTGATTTGCTGTGGGGTCATTTCCATACAGTTATATTTTACTCCGATTTATTTACTTTCCCCCGCCGAAGTTTAACAAAAAATTCGACTGCCCTGTTTGGCTAAATCATCATATTATCATATAATTTTATATATTCGCCGGCTGACTTTTTCCAACTGAAATCGGTAGTCATGGCATTTTTGACTATTCCTGCCCACTCTTCCTTGTTGCCGTATGTGTATATCGCGTCTTTAAGAACGTATAGCATCTCGTGAGCGTTATAGTTCTTGAAAGAAAAACCGTTTCCGCCGCGACGGAAATCGTTGTTATGCGGCGTTATACTGTCGGCAAGTCCGCCCGTTTCCCTTACTACGGGTATCGCTCCGTAACGGCAGGCTATCATTTGCGAAAGTCCGCACGGCTCGTGCTTAGACGGCATCAGGAATATATCCGCACCCGAATATATCTTGCTTGCAAGATCCTTGTTGTAGGCTATTATCGTCTTGCATTTGAACGAATACCTGTTTTCGGCGTCTTTGAAATAATCCTGATATTCGATATCTCCCGTTCCGAGTATTACGAGTTGAACGTCTTCGGACATAAGTTCATCCAGAACGCACTTTACGAGATCGAGTCCCTTTTGCGCGACGAGCCTGGATATTATCGCTATCAAAGGAGTATTCTCCTTTTCGGGAAGGTCGAGCATCTTTTGCAATTCTCGTTTGCACACCGCCTTGTTTTCGGGTTTTTCCGCCGAATAGTTGGCAAAAAGTTTGGTGTCGGTTTCGGGATTATAGACGTCTTCGTCTATGCCGTTGAGAATGCCTGTGAGTTTATAATCGTTGGACGTCGTCATATATTCGAGCCCGTGAGCGAAAAACGGATTCTTTATCTCGCTCGCATACTTACGGCTGACGGTGGAAAATCTCTCGGCGAGTTGCATTGCGCCCTTCATAAGGTTTATACAGCCGTCGTATTCGAGATATTCCCTGCAATAATCGGGAAGACCGAAAAGGTCGCCCAAAACTTCGTTTCCGAATTTACCCTGATACTCGATATTGTGTATCGTGAACAAAGCCTTGATATGGTCGTATCCGTACCCTTCGGCAAAGACGGTTTTAAGATATATCACCGCGAGCGCCGACTGCCAGTCGTGACAATGCAATATCTCGGGATAATAGTCTATATTGTGCATCATTTCGAGAACGGCTTTCGAGAAAAACGCAAATCTTTCGCCGTCGTCGTAGTGCCCGTAAAGACCTTTTCGTTTGAAATAATACTCGTTGTCGATAAAGTAATAAGTCACGCCTTCATACTTATAAGCGAACAGTCCGCAGTATTGATTTCTCCAGGAAAGCGGAACGTTGAAATTGCAAAGAAACTTGAATTTTTCTCTGTATTTCAATTCTATCTCGCCGTAAAGCGGAAGAACGACCCTTACGTCATAAGCCTTACTTTCCGCGATCGCTTTAGGAAGAGAACCTATGACGTCGGCAAGACCGCCCGTTCCTATGAACGGATTCGCTTCCGACGCGACGAACAGTATCGATTTTTTTGCGGAAACTACCGCTTCTATTTCGTCTTTTACGGCGACTTTTGCCGTCTTTTTTGCGGCTACGCGTTTTGCGCCGGTTTTTTCGGTCGTTTTGGCGGATCTCGCCGCAGTGGTTTTGGTTGCGGTTTTTTTGGTTTCAGCCATAATTTAACCTCCGATATTTTATACTACTGTACCTTTCGGCAGGAAGAACGGGTGCGTTTCGCAACCCGAAAGATTTCTCTTGTCGCGTATTACGACGTTTTTGTCGGATATTATGCAGTTTAGCGTAACGTTTTCACCGGTGATCGTGTTTTGCATTAAAATGCTGTTTTTTACCACCGTACCGCGTCCGACCTTAACTCCGCGGAATATTATACTGTTGTACACTTCGCCTTCGATATAACAACCGTCGGCGATAAGCGAATTTTCGACTATCGCGCCGTCGCCGTATTCGGTGGGCGTGGAATCCTTGACTTTGGTATAGACGTTGGATTTCCTGAAAACTTCGTCGCGGACGGATTTGTCGAGAAAACGCAGATTTTCGTCGTAATACTTTTGCAAAGACGTTATCTCTTCGTAATAACCGTCGTGCTTATAAGCCATTATTCTCTTTGTGCCGAGTTCGGGAATTACAACGTCGGTTATAAAGTGCTTTTTGCCGTGCGAGACCGCTTCGGTTATAAGGCTTATGAGCAGCGTTCTCGATATGACGATCATATTTGTAAAAGCGTTGACTCTGCCGCCTTCCGCCGAATAAGAAACGTC
>CAMNIW010000207.1 GCA_946540675.1 uncultured Clostridia bacterium
GTTTTTATCCCCGTAAAGGCGCTCGCTATATATTCGGCAGGGTTTACGATAAGCATTGCCACGCATACCGCCGAAACGCCCGTTATTGCTATTTTGACCGATTTTTTCATATTTCTATTCTATTTCGGAAAAAGTGATAATTATGTACGATTTGTTTGACGCTTTAAGCGAAAAGAGAAAAATTTCTTCCCAAAAACCGCTCGCGGAGAGAATGCGTCCGGAGAGCATACGCGATTTTCTCGGACAAGACCATATTTGCGAAGAGAACAGCCTGCTTCGCCGCGCGATATTTCTCGACAGCGTAGGCAGTTGCATATTCTGGGGTCCCCCCGGTACCGGCAAGACGACTCTCGCCAACATTATCGCCAACTCTACCAGCGGAAATTTCGTAAAATTAAACGCCGTAACGAGCGGCGTCGCGGACGTCAAAAAGGCGGTCGACGAAGCGAGAGAAAACTTGCGTATGTACGGCAAAAAGACGTATTTACTGTTGGACGAATGCCACAGGTTCAGCAAGACGCAATCCGACAGTCTTCTCCCCGCGATAGAGCAGGGAACGGTTATTTTCATAGGCTCCACGACCGAGAATCCTTACGCTTCGATGACCCCCGCGATAGTTTCCCGTTGCAGGGTGTTCGAGTTTAAGCGGCTTACGGAAGACGTTATAAAAAGCGCACTCATACGGGCGATAAAAGACGAGAAAAACGGCTACGGACAACTTGGGGTGGAAGTCGAAGACGCCGCGATTTCGCACATAGCGAAAATGAGCGGCGGAGATCTCCGCACGGCATATAACGCGCTCGAACTCGCCGTGCTTTCCACACCCGAAGACAAGGACGGAAAAGTCAGGGTAACGCTTAAAGACGCGGAGCAGTCCATACAGAAAAAAGCGCTGTCGTACGACGAAAATTCATACTACGATATGCTCAGCGCGTTTTGCAAATCGCTTCGCGGCAGCGACAGCGACGCGGCGCTTTACTACGCTCACAGACTGATTTCGGGCGGTTGCGGTCCGCTTCTCATATTCAGAAGGCTTATCGCGCATTCGGCGGAAGACGTCGGAATGGCGGATCCCGATGCGCTCGTCGTCGCGACAAGCGCCATGACCGCTTTTTTGAACGTCGGCGCGCCGGAAGGTTTAATTCCGCTCTCCGAGGCAATAATTTACGTGTGCGAGGCGCCGAAATCAAATTCGGTGATAATCGCTATGGAAAAGGCGAAAGCGGCGGCGGAAAGCGCGAAGGACGATACCGTGCCTATGCATATACGGAACGCCGTCTATGCGAGCGACGAAGCCAAAAAAGACAGCGCGAAATACAAATATCCGCACGATTACGGCGGCTGGGTAGAACAGCAATACCTGCCCGGTTCGTTGAAAGGGTCTGTGTTTTACGAGCCGAAAGATGTCGGATTCGAGCGAAAAGTAAAAGAAATTCGCCGAGAAAAGGGAAAAAACTGACGTTTGACTTTACAATTTCGATATTATATGTTAAAATCTTCTATGATGTGAGGTGCTTATGGATGACAAAGAATACGTGATCGAACAGCAAAGCCCGGTAACGTTTAAGGCATTTTTTACAAAATTCAAGAAGAGATGGTACGTTTACGCGGCGATAATAATACTTCTTACGGCGGCGGGGTTCGTTCTCGGAAAATTCTTTATGCGCGAATACGCTTCGTCGGCGACGCTCACCGTTCAGGTAAGGAAACTTTCCGCGCCGTACGACGAAACGAAAACTCCGACCACAGGCGAAGAAGAGCAGGCGAGAACGCAGTTTTTGCTTTACAAAACCGAGAAAGAGCAGTATGAAGCGAGCATCAGGGGAGATATGACCTATGCGCTTCTCGTGAACTCTTCCGACGTCAGCAAAAAGATCGTGGACAAGTTCAACGCCGAAACGGGCGAAAGTTATAAGTGGTCGGATTTTTCGCACAATCTCAAAGTATCCAAGAGCGGACTTCTGATCGATTTGAGTTTTTCTTCCAAAGATCCCGAACACGCTCGCAAGATGCTTAAAATAACTGTGGACGAGATAGTCGCGTATCAATATACGTATATCACTTACGAGGGAGATACGAGAGTGGAAAACAAGGACAATCTCGACCTTTTGGTTCTCAGCGAGCCGAGCGCCGCGGTAGACGCGAGCGGCTCCAAGACTGTGACGTACACGCTTTTATTTTTCGCGATAGGTGTGGTTCTTTCCTGCGGAATAATAATTGCGGCGATACTTGTCGAGAGCGGCAAAAAAGAAAAAGAAGCGGAAGATTCCGCTATCGAAAACTGAAACAAGGCGGCGTTGAGCCGCCTTTTCTTTACAAAAAAAACGCCCCGCGGTTTTTCCGCGGGGCGTATGTTTTTACGATGGTTTTATCCGATTATGACTTTACCGTATCCGTCGGTCGTTAAGGCGCAGTTATAAAAAGCCGTAAGACCTTTGACCGCTTCCGCGTAGTCGCTTAAACACATAGTTTCCACGGCTGAGTGCATCGCAAGTTGGGCGAGTCCTATATCGACGCTCCTTATAGACACGTTTTTAGAACTTATCGCGCCGAGAGTTCCGCCGCAAGGGAGATCCGACCGCATAAAGAAGTCCTGATATTTCACGCCTGCACGGTCGAAAACGCTCTTTAAGACCGACGAAGAAAACGCGTCCGTCGTATAGTTCTGATTTGCGTGGTGTTTTATCACTATTCCGCCGCCGAGCAAAACCTTATTGGTCGGGTCGGACAGTTCCGGATGATTCGGGTGAACGGCGTGCGCGTTGTCGTCGGATACCATAAAAGAGTTTGCGAGAGCGGAGTATACGTCGCGCCCCGTCGCAAGCCATATCCTTTCGATCGTGTCCGCGAGAAATTG
>CAMNIW010000208.1 GCA_946540675.1 uncultured Clostridia bacterium
CGAAGAAGCCGAGATAGTCGGCGAGAGCGGCGGACTCGTCAAAGTGACCGTAAACGGCAAAAAGGTCGTAAAGGCTATATCCATAGCGCCGGCGGCGGTCGATCCCGACGACGTGGAAATGCTCGAAGATCTCATAGTCGCGGCTCTAAACAACGCTTACGAAAAAGCGGACAAACTTCACGACGAAAAACTCGGCGGGCTCGGCGGAGCGGGCGGACTTATCTGAAATGAGCGCGTATATCGAACCGATAGGCAAGTTGATAAATCAACTCACCAAACTTCCCGGCGTCGGGGCGAAGACCGCCCAACGCTACGCGTACAAGATAATCAATATGACCGAAGAAGAAGCGGAAGAGTTTGCCGCCAGCATAATTTCGGCAAAAAAGAACGTGCGTTACTGCAAGGTGTGCGGCAACTTTACCGATAAGGAAGTGTGCGATATATGTTCGGTGCGCGACGGGTCGACGATATGCGTGGTAAAAGAACCCAAAGACGTGCTCGCTATGGAAAAAGCGCACGAGTTCAAGGGCGTTTATCACGTCTTGCACGGCGCGATAAACCCGATGGAAGGCATAACGCCCAACGACATACGCATAAAGGAACTTCTCGCAAGGATCGCGCAGGGCGGAGTAAAGGAAGTCATAATGGCAACCAACCCCGACGTCGAAGGCGAAGCGACGGCTATGTATATATCCACTATATTAAAGCCGCTCGGTGTAAAAGTCACGCGGCTCGCTCACGGCATACCCGTCGGCAGCGAACTCGAATACGCCGACGAGATCACGCTGTCCCGTGCCCTTATCGACAGGAAAGAGATGTAACCGAAAAATATAAACGTATAAGGAAAATAGTGTGATTTATGAATAAAGCGAGAGCGTTTTTTGCTCTCGCTTTCGTGTTTTTTGCATAAAACTTGTCGCAATGCGACGCCGATGCAAAGCGCGTTCAGTACGGCGCTTTCTCGATTATTTCGTCGAGCCTTCCCGACGCGCGGTAACTGTAAAAACCGTTTTCGCCGATTATCACGTGATCGTAGAGTTTTACTCCGGAAAGGGACAACAGCACGTACATTTTCTCGGTGGAAAGGTCGTCGGCGACGGACGGTCGCGCGACTTCGTCGGGGTGGTTGTGGGCGATCACTACGGCGTGCGGTTTAACGGCGGCGATATGTTTGGTGAGTTCGGTCGCGGTAAAGGTCACGCAGTCGGCGTCCCTGTCGGTAAAGGTGACGCGTTTAAGGACCTTGCCCGATTGCGCGAGCAAAAACGCGCAAAAGACTTCATAGTCGTACGGCGCGAAAAAGCGCGAAAGCAGGTCTTTTGCCGTTTCGAAACTGTAAAATTTCATACTTTCGCCCGTCTCTTTCCCGACTTCTTCGACTATTTTGCCAACGACTTTGATAAACGCCGCGGCGTTCGGCCCGATGCCTTCCACGGCGAGCAATTCGTCGGGGTCGGCTCTCAGTATTTTATCCAGACTGCCGAATTCTTCCATAAGCCTGTGCGCTTCGGGATTTACGTTTTTGCGCGGAATAGCGTAAAATAACAGTAATTCCACCAACTCGTGCTTGGACAGCGAATCGGGGTTTTTGAGAAAGCGGTCTTTCAGCCGTTGTCTGTGATCTGCGTGAATTTCTGATGGTGTTTGCATGGTGGTATTCCGCCGCGGAAGCCGTTCCGCACGACTGTTGATAGACAAATGATAAGTTATTTGTCGTTTTTTGTCAACGCTTACGCGCGTATTTTACCGAAATTTGCGTTTTTTCATCGCAAAACCGCTCTCCGAAAAGATTTTTTATACGGCTAAGATATAAGTTTAACTTATACCTGCTATAAGAAATTCTTTTGTCTATTCTCCGTTTTTTCACAAAAAACAAACTTAAAGCGTTTTACATAAAAGGGTTGAAATGATATAATATAAAATATTATTATCAAAAGTATACGCTTTTGAAAAATAGCGGTTCCGATCGGTTTTCGCGAATCGGCGGAACAAAGCGAAAAACGGGGCGAACGGATAGGATCCGTCGGGCGGGTCGACGCCTTTCCCCGAAGGAGGATTGTTATGAAAATCGATGAATTATTGAAAGAGTACAAAGCGAAACTCAAAAAAGAAGCGTTGCTGAAATCTTTCGTTATAGGCGGACTTATCGCTTTCGGCGTATTGTTTACGGCGGCGTTTGCCTTCTGGTTCTTCGGAGTAAAGGAGTTCTGGATATCGTTCGTGTTGTTCGGCGTAGCGCTCGGCGCGGCCGTTCCGGCGTTTTATTTTTTGAAATTCAAACCTACCGACGCGCAGGTCGCGAGACGCGTTGACGCTCTCGGACTCGAAGAAAGAGTCGTCACGATGAACGAATTTTCCGGAAAAGAAGATTTTATTTACGAAAAACAGAGAGAAGACGCGGTTTCTGCCGTCGGCAAGGTCAGCGCGACTTTGCTTAAAATCGCCATGCCGATCGTACTGCTCGTGCTTTTGCCGATAGCGTTTGTTATCAGTTCGGGTATGACCACCGTATCGGTGCTCAGTTCGCTCGGCGTTATAAGCAGCGGCAGCAAGATAATCGAACAAAGCGAACGCGAAAAGAACAAGAAGTATTACGAGATCACTTACGAGACCGACGGCGAAGGCATGGTGCTCGGCGACGTGGTTCAACTCGTCGAAGAAGGGTTCGACGCGACTCCCGTAATTGCGGAAGCGGACGACGGCTGGGTGTTCGTGTACTGGTCGGACGGAAACGAGAATCCGAGCAGACAGGAACTTAAAGTCGTCGATCGTAAGACCATAGTCGCGGTTTTTCAGCAAACCGAAGAAGGCGACGGTGAAGGCGAAGGAGAAGGCGA
>CAMNIW010000209.1 GCA_946540675.1 uncultured Clostridia bacterium
TTCCGGCACCAAAAACTGTAAGTAAAAAAGCAGTCATAAGGACAAAAGAAAAATCTCCCGATTTCGGGAGATTTTTACTGTTTAATCGTCTTCCGCTTCGCTTACGAATATTTTGTATACTTCATCCAAAAGCGTTTGATCTTTAATCGGCAAAAGTGTTTCGTCCCTGCCTTCACCGCTCAGTTTGAATACGACGATTTCGTCGGGGTCTATTCCGTCAAGCGGATCAGCGGGTTGAAAAAACACAAACCAATCGCCTTTATAGTCTATAGTGCCTATATGGTAAAAATTAAGCACGCAACCGTCTTCGGATTCCATTGCAAGCGTATCGGCGGTCGCCGAAAATTCACTTGTTTGACTCAAACGCGTTCTCCTTTATTTTTTAATTTGTTGAGATATCCTTCGAGTATATACGACGCCGCTATTTTATCAATTACGTCTTTACGCTTTTCGCGGCGCATATCGGCTTCAAGCAACAGTCTCCTTGCCATAAGCGTAGTAAAACGTTCGTCTGCGGTAACAATCTCTATTTGCGTTGTTTCTTTAAGTTTTTCGATAAAAAGGCGGGTTTTTGCCGTTTGTTCGCTTTCGCTCCCGTCAAAATTGTACGGAAGCCCGCAAACGATCTTCTCCGCAGATTTTTCGGCGGCGATATTCGCAAGGTATTCCAGATCTTTTTCCGTAGACTTTCTCCAATACGTTTCAAGCGGTAAAGCCATTTCGTTAAAAGGATCGGATATCGCTATTCCCACTCTTTTATCGCCTATATCGAACGCTATTATTCTTCCCATATAGTTCCCGTATTTATTCCTAAAAGAATATAATTATTTTTAATGCGCAAACTTATACCGTCGGAGATATTTCCGATAAAAGCAAAAAATGACAAGTTTTACAAAAGAAAAACGAAGAATATACCCATATTTTGCTTTTGCGGACGCTAAATAGCGTCCGTTTTTTTACCCGATAAATTCTCTGATCAAAGAGTTTTCAGGCACGTCGTCGGGATTAAGCGCTTCAACGCTCCCGATCATACCGAACAGCGAGCGTAAAACCCCGTCATTTTCGCCGTCAGAATCTATGTTTCTCATATCTTCGAGATCTCGCGCAAGCAAACTCTTATAAACGCCGAGTTCATATCCGATAAAACTATCGATCATTGCGTTTGCCCTGCTTTTATACGGCGCAATAAATTTTTTACGCCCTTCTTCGACGCTCTCGAAAAAACGCAGAGTCTCCGACGGCATTCTTCCCCTGTATAATTTATCCCTGCACATACGACGAAGCAGCCTTACGTATTCAGGTTGAAAAATTTCCGATCCGTCCGTAATTCTCGTCGTGACCGATACGTATATCCTGAACGACTTTTCACAATCTATTCGCACGGTGTCGGGATTCAAAGCGTGAATCCCCTCGAAAATTATCAGTTCGTTTTTTTTCCTTTTTATTTTGGTCAAATACCCGTTACGCCTGGTATTTGCAAAATCAAAAGACGGTACGTCGATCTCTTCGCATTTTATGAGTTTTTCTATATGATCGGTAAGCAGTTCGGCGTCTATCCTGTCAGGAGATTCGTAATCTAATTTTAATCTTTCGTCGGGTAAAATGGTCTTCAGATAGTTATCGAGCGAAACCGTATGCGTTTCGTAACCTTTTTTGTCGAGAGCCGCCTCAATAAAATAAGCGGTAGTCGTCTTGCCTGAGCCCGAAGGTCCGGACAGTAAAATTATCGGCTTTTCGTCTTTGGTTTTTATTATGTCGTCGGTAATATTTTCAATCAAACGAATATATTCGACGTCCGTAGTTTCAAAGTCGGAAACCGTTTTATACTTACCGTTTATAAAATCAAAATTAATCATTAAATCCTTTACCGCGACGGGTCGTCAATCAGAATTGCAGGTAGCAACGAGATCGGCATCACCGTCAATATTTTTGATAATTATATCGCCTATTTTTATCGGCGTTTCGCAAGTTGCGACTTTTATCTTATCCATAACGTCGAAAACGTGCGATTTTTTGACCGGTTTATTCGTCTTGACCGATATCATAGATCCGTTTTTTGCCCTTACGGTCGACGTAACTACTCTTTCGGGACTGACGACTTCTTTTTCGGCGTACTTTTTGCCCCTTGGACAAAAATTACCTTTTACGTCGACGGCGACCC
This sequence comes from uncultured Clostridia bacterium, assembly GCA_946540675.1. GTDB lineage: Bacteria > Bacillota > Clostridia > Christensenellales > Borkfalkiaceae > UBA10281. The sequence goes on from CAMNIW010000209.1 coordinate 2,162, forward strand.
CGTTTTCCATAGTCACAACAAGACTGCAGCCTCTCGGACATTCTATACAAGTAAGTTCTCTCTGTTCCATCTCAGACCTCCAACGCAACCGTAATATCGCCGTTCAACCGTTCTATATCGGAATATTTCAAAGTTATGCGTTCCATTTCGCCCGGAACAACAATTGACTTTTTGACCGAAGAGATCGTTTCGTCTCCGCTTTTCAAAATAACGCGACAGTTCTCGTACGTGCCGTTTACCCTGAAATATATCTTCACGTCGCCTTCTATTTCTTTGCTGATCCTTTGCGGAAGGACGTAACTTATCTTATCGCCGTTTTTACATTCTATGCACTCTCCGTCGGTTTTGCTGCCGTTCTGTACGTAATCCGCCGCATATACCCCCGCGATTTCGCTCTCTTCCGAAACGAAATCGACGAGATCGTGAACCTGCAAGACGTTTCCGCAAGCAAATATTCCGCCGACGCAGGTTTCCCTGTTCTGATATACGACCGCTCCGCGAGTCTTGGGAGACAACGGAACTCCGGCGCCTTTTGTAAGTTCGTTTTCCGGGATTAGCCCGACCGAGAACAAGACGGTATCGCAATCGAAATGTATTTCCGTTCCCTTTATGGGTTTACGGTTTTTATCCACTTCCGACACGACGACGCCCGAGACCCTGTCTTTA
>CAMNIW010000210.1 GCA_946540675.1 uncultured Clostridia bacterium
CGCTTGCAAGCGGTAGCGTTTCGGGCGAAGCGATTTGGCAAAGCGTTTCCGTTCACGGGGGCGTTATTGATTTCGAGCCGTATATGGTTTCGGAAAAGGAAGCGGAGTTTTATTTTGATTTTCATCCCGAAGACAGTGTGAACTACAATGAAAAAGCCTATTCGTATCGCTTTACCATACTGGACGTACTTCCCCTTTCCATGAAAATAACGTACACGGGACGGACGGAATACGTTGCGCTCGAATATTTCGATGTGAATTATCTTACGGCGGTTTTGTTGAACAACGACGGTTCTTCGACGGACGTAACGAGCGACGTACGACTTCTCTATAATCACGGTGGCAGTCGATTTACGGGCGAAGACGTTTCGGTGACCGTCTATTACGGCGACGGAAGCGTTTATTTTGAAGAAGCGATCCCTCTTACCGTAACGAAAATCGTTTTGCCCGATCCGTATTTCGGCACGAGATACGTTTATTCGGGGCAAAAAATAACGTTTATCCCGTCTTTATACAACCCGTCTCTTCTCTCTATCACGGGGAACGAAGGGACGGAGGTAGGCTCGTACACGGCGGTGGTTTCCATTCGGAGCGAAAATGCGGCGAACTACACGTTCTCGTCCGATAGGCAGAGCGTTTCCGTTTCGTGGAGCATTTCTCCTTTACTTCGGTACGAATTGTTCCTCAGCGAAAGTTCTTTCGTCTATACGGGCGAAGAGATACCTGTCGAACTGCGGAACGATTACAACTCGGACGACGCGTTTTACACCGTATCGGGAGATATCGTCGCCACCGACGCAGGCGAATACGCCGTGACTGTTTCGCTCGTCGGAGACAATTATGCTTGGCGCGAAACAAGCGGGCGAGATCTTGTTTTACACTGGACCATTCGTAAAAAGATACTGCTTAAACCCGTTATTTACAACATGCCGTTCTCGTTTGACGGAACGGAACACGACGTTTTGACGGACGAAGACGATGGATACGTTCTCGGCGGAGATCTTACGTATCTGCATGCGGGCGATTTCGCGATAACGGCGACATTAAAAAACGAAAACAACTACGTTTGGGAGGACGGAACGTACGAAACGGTTACCCTACCCTATTCCGTCGGGAAAATTACGGTACGGAAGCCTACGTATACGACGAGTCGGACGTATAACGGCGCGTCGCAATCCATTCGGATATTCGACACCGATCAATACACGGTGAGCGGCGTAACGTACGCCGTAAACGCCGGAGATTATATCGCGACCGTTCGTTTGGCGAACAAAACGGACTACGTATGGGAAGACGGTACCGACAACGATATCGTCGTTTCGTGGTATATTTTGCACTTATCCGTTTCTCTTCCCACGCTGTCGGGTTCGCTCGTCTACACGGGACGGGAACAAACGGCGCTTATTTCATACGACAAGACTTATTGCTCCGCTTCCGGAATTGTCGGCACGGACGTGAGCGAATACGTCGCAACCATTCGCCTTTTGGACAAACATAACACGTACTGGGCAAACGGTTCGACGGAAGACAAGGTCATCCGTTGGCGCATTGATAAAAACGTGGTCAATATTCCCGCTGCGCCCGCAAACGTTTTGTATAACGGTTTGGAACAGCGGGCTTCCGTTGCGGAAAATCCCCTTTATACCGTTTCGGGGAACGTGCAAAAGAACGTCGGTACGTATAACATTACGCTATCCCTTGTCGATAAGATCAATTACGACTGGTCGGACGGAACGACGGATAATAAAGTTTTGCAATGGAAAATTTGCTCGCTCGTCCTATCGACGGGGGAAGAAAGCGAAACGCTTTCCACCTATACGCTCGGAACTTCTCTCGCGTCGCCCTATCGGGACGGCTACACGTTCGACGGCTGGTACCTTACTTCCGACTATTCGGGAGAAAAGGTAACGATCTTGAATGAAATAAACGAAAATACCGTTCTTTACGCCAAATGGACGAAGATCGCCGCGCCGCACCAACGGGAAGAATCGTATCAAAGAGAAGGCGGACTGAGCGCGAAAGCCATCGCAGGTATCGCCGTTGCCGGCGGATCGGTGGTCATTGCTCTTTTGATCGTACTGCTCGGTATTCTCTTAAAGCGGCGGTAATAAAGTTTTCTTTTTGTAAATAATTGATTCTACGGAAAAATAAAAAGGGAGTCGAAACGTTTTTGACTCCCTATCCTTATCTTTTCCCCTTTTTCCAAAAGGGTGCGCGTCGCCTTGGCGACGCGCATAGAACGTTCTCCTTTTAATAGATCAATATTTCTTGGTATGCGTCCCAGCTCACGTGGTTCGTAACGGTATTCTTCGTCGCCGCGTCCGGGAATTCGATTTCCACCGATTTCGCTCCTTTCCCATAGAACACGTCGCTTCCCAATACGGTTTCTTCTCCGTTGTATGCGGACTTTATCTTGATCTTCGTAAGTTCCGGATTGTTGCAGAACGCCTCGTCGCCTATTTCTTTAACGCTCTTTATTACGTAGCAGTGTGCGTTTACGCTGTCGAAAGCGTTTCCCGCAATGTTTCTTAAATCTATGTCGATAAACACGAATGCGACGGCTCCTTTTTCATCGAGCAAAACTTTTGCGCCGTCCGTCACGAGCGCGGAATACGCGCCGTTTGCGTCGATTTCGCCGTTTTCGTTATATTTACTCGCTTCCGCGTATTGCACGGAAAATTCGCTATGTCCGAGAGCGATGCCGCGCGTTGCGCCGTTATTGTCTTCGTATTTCAAGACGATTATGCCATAGAACTTCCCGTACCATTTCGTTTCCTTAAAGGCGTCTTTGCCGATAAAAGTAAGGTACGAGCCGTTTTCAATG
>CAMNIW010000211.1 GCA_946540675.1 uncultured Clostridia bacterium
TACGGAAGACTATATGACCGTGGGAATAAAAAAGGGATCTGAATACGAAGAATCTATAAAGGCGAAGTATTCTTTTATCTATAAAGGCGTGGAAACAAAGACGCATTATTTGCTTTACATATCAAAAGCGCAATGCATCGTTATCCCGAAATCCAATATAATAAACGGAAGTTTAGAAGAACTCAATTCGATTTTAGCGCAAAGACTCGGAAATAAATTCAAAGGCAGATAATATGCAGATATTGTTATATGCGATAAGCGTCGTTATGGGATATATATCAGGCTCGGTCAACGTTTCGGTTATCGTTTCGAAAATCGTATATAAAGGCGACGTAAGAAAGCACGGCAGCGGCAATGCCGGAGCCACCAATATGGCGCGCGTGTACGGTCCCGTCGGCGGAATGATAGTCCTTGTCGGCGACTTTATCAAGGCGGTCGCGGCGATAGGCTTTTCGCGGCTCATTGCGGACGGCGTTTTGCCGGGAAATATTACCGTATACGAAATTTGCGGTATGCTCGCAGGCATATTCTGCATAATCGGTCACGCGTTCCCCGTGTTTTTCAAATTCCGCGGCGGAAAAGGCGTGACGGTCGGTGCGGCGATCGCGCTTATGAGCGATTGGAAAGCGCTCGTCGTCATAGTCATAGTCTTTATAGCGGTCTTTGCGACGACGAGAATAGTTTCGATATCGTCAATGTCGGGCGGGATCGCGCTCATAATAACGGTGGCGCTCCTTTTCGTCTTTAACGGACTTTCGCTCGAAAGGCTGATACTTTGCGTATTCGCGAGCGTTCTCGTAATCGCTCTGCATCATTCCAACATAAAAAGGCTTATTCACGGCGAAGAAAAGAAATTCAAGTTCAAAAAATCCGATAAGTCCGCAAAGCAAGAATCGGGAGAGCCCGAAAAATCCGAAGCGGAACAAAAAGGAGAATAATGAATATTTCCGTATTAGGCTGCGGAAGATGGGGTTCGTTTATAACTTGGTATCTCTCGACCAACGGTTATTCCGTCACGGAATGGGGAAGAGAAGGCGGCAAGAGCATAAGCGAACTTATTTCTACCCGCAAAAACGAATACGTAAGTTTGCCCGAAGGCGTAAAACTTACGACGGATCTCTCTTTGGCGGTAAAAACCGCCGACGTAGCGGTTATTTCGATCAAATCTCAGTCGCTTCGCGACTTAGCGAGAAAGGCGAAAGCCGCGGGGCTTGCCGAAAAGACGGTCGTTCTCTGTATGAAAGGACTCGAAGAAGAGAGCGGCAAACGCCTTACCGAGATAATGATCGAAGAAGGCTACGACAAGGATAAACTCGCCGTGTGGGTAGGGCCCGGTCATATACAGGAATTTACCGCCGGCAAACCTAACTGTATGGTGATAGACGGGTACGATAAGGCGCTCGTCAAGACTCTCGCGGACGAGTTCCGCAGCAATCTGATACGCTTTTATTACGGCGACGACATAATCGGCAGCGAAGTCGGGGCGGCGGCTAAAAACGTTATGGGCATAGCCGCGGGCATTCTCGACGGCGGCGGATTCAAGACGCTTAAAGGTCCGCTTATGGCGCGCGGAGCGAGAGAAGTCGCAAGGCTTATAAAGGCTATGGGCGGCAACGAACTTTCGGCTTACGGGCTTTGTCATCTCGGCGACTACGAAACGACCCTTTTTTCGGAGTTTTCAAACAATCGCCGATACGGCGAAGACCTGTATCTCGGTAAACCTTTCGGAAAACTCGCGGAAGGCGTTTCCACCGCAAAGGCGATGAAACTTCTCGGCGAAAAGTACGGCGTGGAACTGCCTATAACTATGGCTGTTTACAGGATAATTTACGAAAAGGCGGATCCGCTGAGCGAACTTCTCGCGCTGTTTTCGAGAAAAGCGAACACGGAATTTGCGAAATAAAAAGAATACGGGGAAGGGGACAAAAGACCCGACCCCCGTTCGGGTTTTTTCGCCGTCCCTTGAAAGGGACGGCGATGTTTTTATAAAAAGTAAAAATATAACTTGAAATACACAAACGGGTATGATATAATAAATTAGGTGCGTGGGCAGCCCCACGCGGAATATTAAATTTTTCGGAGGAAAAATATGGCTAAATCAAGACTCATCGGGGATTATCCCGTAATAGGGATAAGACCTACGATCGACGGAAGAAGAGGCAAAATCAAGGTAAGGGAAAGCCTTGAAGATCAGACTATGAATATGGCGAAAGCCGCGAAACAACTTCTCGAAGAAAACCTTTATTACTCCAACGGCGAACCCGTGAAAGTAATAATCGCGGACACTACGATAGGAAGAGTTGCCGAAGCGGCGGCTTGCGCGGATAAGTTCAAAAAGGCGGGCGTGGATATAACGCTCACCGTCACTCCCTGTTGGTGCTACGGCGCGGAAACCATGGATATGGATCCCATGACCATAAAGGCGGTTTGGGGATTCAACGGAACGGAACGCCCCGGCGCGGTCTATCTCGCTTCGGTGCTTGCGACTCATAACCAGAAGGGACTTCCCGCGTTCGGCATTTACGGACACGAAGTTCAGGACGCCGACGACACTACTATCCCCGAAGACGTAAAGGAAAAGATACTCCGTTTCGGCAGAGCGGCGGTAGCGGTGGCGACCATGCGCGGAAAATCCTATTTGCAGATAGGTTCGGTGACGATGGGAATAGGCGGATCCATCATCAGCCCCGAATTTTTCGAAGAATATCTCGGTATGAGAGTGGAAAGCGTCGACGAAGTGGAAATAATCCGTCGTATGACCGAAGGCATTTACGACAAAGCCGGGAACAAAAAGGCTCTC
>CAMNIW010000212.1 GCA_946540675.1 uncultured Clostridia bacterium
CCCTTTTAATCACGGCTCGTTCGATTATTATTAAAGTTGAGCCTTCGCAGTTTCGGTCAAAGCGGTGAAACCCGCCGCGTCGTTTACTGCCATATCGGCAAGAACTTTCCTGTTAAGGGTTATGCCGGCAAGTTTGAGACCGTGCATAAACGTGCTGTAAGACATACCGTTAAGTCTGCAAGCAGCGTTTATTCTCGCTATCCAGAGTTTACGGAAATCTCTCTTTTTGGCCTTTCTTCCCACGTAAGCGTAAGACAAAGACTTCATTACGGCTTGTCTTGCCACTCTGTAAAGTTTGCTCTTCGCTCCGAAGTAACCTTTAGCTAATTTTAATATCTTTCTACGCTTTTTTACGGCGTTTACTCCTCTCTTAATACGCATAAATATTCAAGCCCTCCTTACTTTTTGTACGGGATAAGACCTTTGACGGTCTTTTCCTGAGTCTTGGAAACATAAGTTCCCGTTCTCAATCTTCTTTTGAGTTTAGTAGACTTCTTGCTGAGAATGTGGCTCTTACCCTGGCTATATCTCTTAACCTTTCCCGTGCCCGTGAGTCTGAAACGCTTTTTTGCACCGCTGTGCGATTTCATTTTTGGCATAATATTACCCTCCGTTTTTATTGTATATCAGTTGGACTTCGAGGGAGCGAGTATCATAAGTATACTTCTTCCTTCAAACATAGGCTTTTTCTCGACCTGCGCCGACGGACCGACAAGTTCGATAAACTTGTTCATAACGTCTACTCCGAGCGAGGAATGCGCGTTCTGCCTGCCTCTCATCCTGATTGAAACCTTGATTTTGTTCCCGCCGCTTAAAAACTTTTGCGCCTGACGGGCTTTTACGTTGAGATCTCCGATATCTATGGTCATCGATAACCAAATCTCTTTAAGTTCTACGACCTTCTGGTTTTTACGGGCTTCTTTCTGCTTTTTGAGCATCTCGAATTTATATTTACCGTAATCCATTATTTTGCATACGGGCGGGGTCGCCTGCGCGGCGATCTTAACGAGATCCAACCCCTGCTCGTCCGCAAGGCGCAACGCTTCGCGTGAAGAAACTATACCGAGTTGTTCACCCGTACTGCCGATAAGACGGACTTCGCGATCTCTGATATCTTCGTTAATCTGAACCTGATCTTTAATTGTCGTATACCTTCCGCATAAAAATTAAATGGGCCTCGCATAAAGAGACCCATTTCACACTTGCAATAAACAAAACTATGCGCCACTTCAAAAAATCTTGTGGTGAGAAGGGTCAACTTCTACTTAGCGTAATTATATTAGCACAACAAAAAACCTTTGTCAACTGTTTTTCAACAAAAAAGCGGCGGGATTTTCCGCCGCTTCGTATTATTCGGTTATAAGGTCACTGTAAGCCTTTTTGTTGTAGGAAACTTTATCGGCGTTGCCGTTTACTATCTTGGTGGCGATCTTGCTGATATAGTTGTTTTCAACAAGTTCGGCGTTCATTTTCTTGAAATTGTACGCCACGGTTCCTTCCGTCTCGAGATCGGCTTTGAACTGCGGATTGATCCCGTCGGTCTCATCGTTGACGTCGTACTGATAATCGAGTCCGGTCATACCGGCACCGACTTTCTTGGTACAAAGAACGATATGAAGACCGTATTCTTCGGACATAAACATCCTGAACGTCCCCGCACCGCCGGTCATTACTTCTTTACAAGCGGCATTGAACGCCGAAACGTATTGAGCCGCGCTCGTAAACGGAGAATATACGTAGCCGAGATATTTATTGAAGTTACCGGTATCCGTTGAAAACGCAAATTTGAGATCTTCGAATCTCTCGAAAGATTTTCTCAATTCCATAGACGCAGGTATCGTGTAGTTCGTGTCTACGTTAAACGTTCCGTCTTCGCCCGTGATGACTTTGTACGCGAGAGCCGAAAAATCGTTATAATTCATTTCGGTCGGTTTAAGGTCGAAATAGCGGTAGTTGTATACGAGTTTGCCTTCGTCGTTTTTCTCGGTATAATAATCGCGGTATCCGATAGTTCCCATATACTTGTTAAGACCGTCGGTTTCGTCGTAAATATACTTATTGTCAAAGGTAAATTCACCGCCGTTATACACGCCGTAATCGGACTTTACCCACGTATCGCGGAGATCTTTGGCAACCATTTGAGTAAGATAAGCAGCGACTTTTGCGTCGACGTCGGCCTGAGTTTTGGCTTCTTTTTCCTTATAATCGGTTATAGCCTGCTTTTGCTCGTCGGTATAAGGAATAAGAAGATGCGATATATATCCGTAATTCGCGCTACCTTCGTAAACAAGGAAGGTGTTTGCGGAAACTTCGGACAACTTGCTCTCATAATCGGTAACGTTGCCTTGATACTGAGCGGACTGCGCGTTGTAAAGCGCTTTATACTGAGCCCAAAGTTCCCCGCTGTTAACTTCGTTATCGCTACGGAGTTTGTCTTCGTACTTTTCGACCAAAGCCGAATTTATCGCGCTGTCGACGGCGGATCTGAAATACGACACGTTGAGTATGCTTACGATATTCTTGGGATTGTATTTTACACTGCTGAGCAAAACTCCGAGATCGGTAAATCTCTTAACCGCTTTTTTAAGGGCGGTAACATTTTTGTTGAGTTTCATAAAGTCGGCAAACTCGGCGATATTCTTCTTGTATCCGGCAATAAGTTCGTCGTCCGACTTCTCTTCTTCTTCGGTTTTTTTCGTGGGGGTAGCCCTGACCGTGTAGGATATTTTTCCGCCCCTGTCGTCCGCACTTTCGGAATCTTCGTCGTTATTTTCGACAAAGGTCTTTATAAGA
>CAMNIW010000213.1 GCA_946540675.1 uncultured Clostridia bacterium
TGATTGCCGTTTTTTGCGGGTCGACGAATTGCCCTCTTACCGCTCTTGTGCTGAGTATAGAACTTTTTGGCGCGGAAAACACGCTTGTTTTTGCGATTGTGTGCGGCGTAAGCTATATGACGTCGGGAAGATCGGGGCTTTATCGAAGTCAGAAGATGCTCTTCTCAAAATTGACGGCCAATCCGTTTGACGTGCGGCTGCGGAAAACGCTGCAAAAAGATCTGGAGGCGCTTGAAGCGAAGAGCGCGTCTGACAGGGGGCGCCTGGAACGGTAGACGGAGGGGGGTAAAACCCCACAGTATTGCTTGGGGGTGTAAACTGTATCTACTTTTTGCGCTCTGTAAAGGGGGTTGAAAGTCGTAAATGACGGTTTTAACAAAAAAAATCTTAAATTTTTCAAAAAAATCTATGGATTGTCGATAACTTTCTTGACTCTCGGACGTCTCACTTTTGTAATTTTTGAACTCACTCGGCGTTTTGGACGTTCAAGCCCTTTGAGAGCGTTCGACGTTCGCGGAACCGATTAGGTTCCGATTCGCCGTCTGAGTCGTTAGCGTTTTTTATCGACCGTGCCTTTGGCATGATCGGCGCCCGGCGCGGAGTTGCGTTTTAACCGACGAAACGAAGCGCGCAGTGTTTTCCTCGCCTTTACGGTAGAAAGGAGTATGAAATGGAAGAGAAAAGGAATGAGGGGTTCGGAGCTGAAATCTCCGAACCGAAGTATCACAACGTTTTTGACGAGATTATGGAAACTGGGCACGACGAAGAGTTTGTTCCCAGCGTCACCGATGAATTCTGTCCGACCGACGCGCCCGCTGGTTCGCCCGCGAAGGTGCAAGTCTTGGCTGAACGCGTCCGTAAGGGTCTGCCCCTGTGGCATCCTGAAGACCGCGTCTCTTACGTAGGTATGAACGGATCTTCTTTCCGTCCTCGCGACTGAGCTTCCAAGCGAGTTGAGCGCTTCCTGCGTTCAACGTTCTGTTTGATTAACCCCAAAAGAACGCCGACGCGTTTTTGCGCGAAGGCGTTTTTTTACTGAAGCGGAACACACAATGTTTAAGCGAATTTTATCGAAGTACCTGCTTCTTTGGCTCGTCTTAGTTTGCGCGTTGGCGTTCTACTGGGAACAGCTTTTTGGGGCTGACGTATTCAATCCGGTTTTTATTAAAGACAAAGATCTTCGCGGCGACGTAATGAGCGGCATGATCGCCGTTACGATGCTCGCGGTCGGATCCCTTTTGCCGTACGAAGAAGTCAAGGCGGTCGCGAAACGCTGGTATACGACGCTTGAAGGAACGGCGATTCAATATATTTCAATGCCTCTGTTGGCGTATTGCGTGGCGTCGGCGCTGCGTTTGGAAGGCGCGGCTTTTGCGGGCGTAATGCTGGCGGGCTGCGTGCCCGGGGCAATGGCGTCGAACGTCTTAACGCTGACCGCGCGCGGAAACGTGAGTTATTCCGTAGGCCTGACGACGTCGGCGACGCTCCTTTCGCCAATCGTCGTGCCGATAACGCTCTATCTCTTTCTCGGCCGTCAGTCGTCGCTTCCTGTCGCCGATATCATGCTGAACCTCTTGGAGACGGTCGTCGCGCCGACCGTTATAGGCTTCGTTCTTTCGCGTAAATTCCTCTTTTGGGAGAAAGTCTCGCAGCGGTTTGCGGAGATCGTCGCGAATATCGTTATAATTTGGATTATTTCTTCTGTAGTCGCGGCTAACGCGGACAAGGTTTCGCAGCTTACGCCGCGCATGATAGGCGCCATGATAGCGCTCAATCTTCTCGGATACTGCGCGGGCTATTTCGGGGGCAAAGCGATCGGTCTTGATTCCGGCATGCGGCGCGCGCTGACGATCGAGGTCGGCATGCAGAACGCGGGCTTGGGAACCGCGCTCGCGATGAAATTCTTTCAGAATCAGCCGGAGGCGGCGCTGTTCTGCGCGTCGTATACGTTCGGGTGTATGTTTACTGGGATTATTCTCGCGCAGCTGTTCCGCCTAAGCTCTTATCGCCGGGAGGTCGCGGAGAGCGCCGCCGCGTCGGCCGCGGCAGATGAAAAATAGCCGCGCGTTTGGCGCCGAAGGCGATTGACTTTCTGACAGATTGCAGGAGCGTATGAGTGAGAAGACGCCCGCGTCGGTTGGCTGACCGACGCGGGCGTCTTTTTTCAGTCGACGTTATAAACGTCGGAGCACGTCATTCCCACTTAATCGAATACAGGTCGGCTTCGACGAGCGAGAACCGGAGCCTAATCGGCTTGCCCTGAAGTTTCGACATGTCGGCAGACCCTTTCCACGTAACGCGGCGGTCGAGCGAATCGCCGTAGATCGGATCGCATTCGAGTTTCGAGAAGCCCGGAACCACATAGCCGTTTTCGTCAAGAACTTCGACGAAAACAAGCCCGTTCGAAGAGGTCGCGAAGTTAATCGAGAGTTCCTTGCCCTCAAACGTCAGCGGCTTCGTCGTCATATAACCTTGCTTCGCTTTTGCGTGTATCGAGGCAAATCCGTCGATACGCAGCGCGTAACGGCGAATACGCGTGCCGCCGTTTCCATCGGCCGCTTCGATATTGTAGAAAGAGAGTTCGTTCGGCGAGTCGTCTTCCGGAGAAAGCGTTTCTATTACGTTCCACGCGAGATAATTATCGCCGTAGAACCAGTTTGAGTTGACGCGCAGATTCGGGCGAATATAGACGTCGTCCGCGCGATTGAAATTGACTCCGTCGCGCGACGTGATAAAGAGGATATCGGTCGTCGCGGTTCCGAGCCGTTCGCCGCCGCTAAAGAGT
>CAMNIW010000214.1 GCA_946540675.1 uncultured Clostridia bacterium
GTGTATTTCATCGATAAACAGCACGTCCCCTTTTTGCATATTCGTAAGGATCGCCGCAAGGTCTCCCGCTCGTTCGATCGCAGGACCGGTGGAAACTCTGATGTTTGCGTTCATTTCCGCGGCTATGATATGGCTGAGCGTCGTCTTGCCTAAGCCCGGAGGGCCGTATAATAAAACGTGGTCGAGCGTTTCGTTTCTTTTCTTTGCCGAATGCATGAAAACTTTCAAGTTTTCTTTGACTTTTTCTTGCCCGACGTAATCTTCTAATTTTTTTGGGCGTAAAGCGTTTTCCGCTTCGTCAAAACTTAACCGTTCCGTAGAAACGATTCTTTCTTCCGTATACTCCGTCGGAGGCGTATAGTGCGTCGATTGAATATAAATATTGTCTTCAGCCATTTACTCCTCCGTTAGCTTAAATTGCGTAATGATAATGCGATAAGTTCTTGTAGGTCTTTTGCAAGCGGTTTCGCCTTTTTGACGGCTTTCAACGCTTCGCTTTGCGTAAAGCCGAGTCCCCGGAGCGCATAAATCGCGTCTTGTTCGTCTTGATTTATAATTTCCGTTCCGATCGGGAGCAGTTCATCGTCTATCGCAACTTCCGCCGCGGTCGCGTCTAAATTCTCTTTTAATTCGACGATAATTCTTTCTGCGGTTTTCTTTCCGACGCCTTTGACTTTGGAAAGCGTTTTTATGTCTTTGTTAATGATCGCCACCATCAGTCGGTTTATTTCGATTCCCGACAAAATGCCGAGCGCCATTTTGGGCCCGACGCCGCTTACGGTAATCAATTTAAGAAACATATTTTTTTCTTCTTTCGTATAAAAACCGAATAAGATAATTCCGTCTTCGCGGACGTTCATATAAGTAAAAAGTTTTACGTTTTGATTTGTTCCGATTTGCGCAATCGTGGAATTGCTGACGAAAATCTCATACCCTATGCCGCTGTTGTCGATAATAACAACGCCGTCTCCCACTTCCGCAACTTGACCTTTCACGTATCCTATCATGGTTTTCCTCTTTTAAATTCCGAACAAAGACGACGTTTTACAGACTTGCGCATGTGTGATCGCAACCGCAAGTGCGTCGGCTGCGTCGTCCGGTTTCGGAATGGAATCTAATTTTAACAACACTTTCACCATATACTGAATTTGTTTTTTTTCCGCTCTTCCGTATCCGGTCAGAGCTTGCTTTATTTGCATGGGCGTATATTCGTAGAGGTTTTTACACTTTTTATACACGGTCAAAAGCGTTGCGCCTCTCGCTTCGGCGACGGCAATAGCGGTTTTTTGGTTGTTTTGGAAAAACAATTCCTCTATAGCAATGGCGTTTGGTTTGTATTTGTCGATTATATAATCAAAACTGTCCGCAATGGCGCAAAGTCTTTTCGGTAACGAATCTTCTTTTGGCGTTTGAATGACACCGTATTCTATCGGTGTGATTTTATTTCCCCCAAGAGATTGTATAACTCCGAAACCAACCGTGCCGTAACCCGGATCAATTCCCAAAATAATCATACAAATATGATACTAAAAAAAAACAGAATAGTCAATAAAAGAACGGAATATAATCGTTTATCAAATCGCCTGATATATTTTTGCGCGCAAATCGCCGTACATTCCGACGTCGCGCTCATCGAAAGGCTCGTTTATCGTTTCGTCCAATACGATTTTTCCGTCGGAAGATAAAACGATGATACGGTTCGCCATAATCAACGCGTCGTCAATATCGTGCGTGACAAAAAGAGTCGTTTTTTTGTCCGACTTATATAAACGCAAAAACACGTCGATTATTTTCTTTTTTAAGGAAATATCGAGTCCTTTGAAGGGTTCGTCCATCAACATAATATCCGAATCGTATGCAAAAGCGCGAGCAATGGATACTCTTTGTGCCATTCCTCCCGATAATTGCGACGGATAGTAGTTTGCAAATTCAGTCAATTCGACCTTTTTCAGAATATCGTTCGTTACTTTTTCCCGTTCTTGTTTATCAAGATAGGATCTTAAGACGTACTCTATGTTTTTCTTGACGGTCAAATTCGACAGCAGTCTTTGCGATTGAAACAAATAACTGATTTTTCCGTCGTTTCCTTCGATCGTTCCCGAATAGTCGGTCGTTTTACTGATAATATTCAATAAAGTCGTTTTCCCGCAACCGGACGGACCGAGAATTGCGGTTATTTCATGATCTTTGATCGTTAAATTCAATTTTTCGAATACAACCAAGTCGTTATATTTTTTATCAACGTCAGAGATTATCATTTCCACCTCACAACGGCTTTTTTTATGCCGAATACGACTAATTCCAGCAAATAGCTCAGCACGATAGCGGTTATCGTATAGGCGATCAATTCGGCGGTTTCAAGATATGCTCTTGAAATTTGCATCATAATGCCGAGCGAATTTCTCGTTTGCGCCAAAACTTCCGCGGAAATAATTATTTTTACGGTCAGACTTATCGAGGATTGCATGCAATCGAACGCCGCGGGCGCGACCGACGGCAGATACAGTGAAAGAACACGATCTTTTAAGGATACATTGTATATTTTACTCATGGAAATAAGTTCTCCGTCGATAGATTCCATGGCGCTTAAAAAACCGGAATACATAATCGGGAAATTGATTAAAAAAGCAACGAAAATCGGACTTACGGTCGGTTTTAACCAAATAACGGCGAGTAAAATAACGCTCATTGTGGGAACGGAACGAATGATTTTAATGAATGGTGATAAGATTTTCTTGACGGGTTTCAGTAAAGACAACAAGCTTAATCCGAGCGCAGAAAAA
>CAMNIW010000215.1 GCA_946540675.1 uncultured Clostridia bacterium
TATTTTCAAAAACGTTGTTTTACCGCGCCGCGGCAGGCAGTATTTCGACGGTATGAACACGCACAATACCTGTATAAAGGAATATAACGGAAAGTATTATCTGTATTATATGGGTACGACTTACGGCGGAGATATACCCACCGTGCCGCCCGCGTCCGAGCATTACGCTTTGGAAACGTGGAACAGAAAGCGCATAGGGCTCGCGGTCGCCGACGATATAAACGGAGAATTCAGACGTTTCGACAAGCCGATTTTAGAGCCGCGCGACTGTTCGCATTGGGATTGTACGATAACGACCAACCCGTCGGTCGCGATAATGCCCGACGGAAAGACGTATATGGCGTACAAGTCGAGACGGTCGATAGACAAACCCCTTCAACTCGGGATCGCCGTCGCCGACAAACCGGACGGCAAATTCGAAAGGCTTACGGAAGAGCCGATACTCGAATTTCACGACGATAACAAGGCTATGGAAGATCCTTTCCTTTGGTACGACGCGAAGAAAAAGAAGTTTTGCATAGTCGCAAAAGACGACGTAAAGAACGGCGCGCGCGGCATCACGGGAGAATGGGGCAGCGGTTTTTACGCCGAGAGCGACGATTGTATGAACTTTGA
Source organism: uncultured Clostridia bacterium (assembly GCA_946540675.1). Lineage (GTDB taxonomy): Bacteria > Bacillota > Clostridia > Christensenellales > Borkfalkiaceae > UBA10281. The sequence goes on from CAMNIW010000215.1 coordinate 616, forward strand.
GATAGAAAAAGACCCCAAGGTGTACAGCCGAAGACTGAAGTGGAGCGACGGCAAGGAAAAGGTGCAGTGCAATTTGGAGCGGCCGTGCGTATTGTTCGACGAAAACGGCGAGCCCACGCATATTTTCTGCGCGACGGGCGACGGCGACGCTCCGTATTTCTTCAAATCGACCACGTACGTAGCGTGCCTTAAACTCGAAAAAGAATAGACGAAAAAAACGGGATCTTGCCCGAAGGCGAAAAGCCTTCGGGCATATTTTTTCGAAAAATTTTGCGAAAACTAGCACTTTTGTAGTGACAAGATCTATCCGCGCTTGTAAAATTATACGTAGGGATTCTATATTTATTATCAAAATATCGAATTATAAGGAGAAAGGACAATGAGAGCAAAAAAGTTTTTGTTCGGCGGATTTTTGGCGGTCGCTATGGCGTTTGCCCTTACCGCGGCTATTATTATGCCGACTGCGCTTGCGGTTCGGGCGGCGGGAAGTTACAGCGTCGGGTTTGCGATAAAAGAACCTTTTGACGTCTATTTTGAAGAAACCGGCAATAGTAAAGTGCAAAATACATATACCGGTGCGGACGGCAAACTCACTCGCTTGCCGGAGCTATATAGGACCGACACGTTGGACTATCGTTTTGACGGTTGGTTTATTGCGAACACGGATACGCAAGTGACCACAGATACCGTTTTAAGCGGCGACGTGACTCTTGTCGATAAGTGGACTTATACTGCTTTTGACAGCGATCGCAAAGTAAGCACGATAACCGTCAACAACCCGGCGTTAGGTCTTGGAACAAAGCAAGGCGAATATACCGCAAGCGTCGCAACCGCAAACGTCGACGGCATAACCGCGACGAGCGGAACGACCTTTACGATTTATAAAGGTCTCAATAAAAGCGGCGATCCGCTTGAGGGCGACGAAGAAGTTGAAATCGGCAAAAACTATTCCGTTGTCACAACTATTAAACTCAAAGACGGCTTTAAGTTTGACGACCAAATCCGTTTTTATGCTTCAAATGGTTTAGCTGCTGACTATAAGTTCAAAGGGAACTTCTGGACGACGGGATGGAGCACTGAGGCAACGCAAGTAGAGGTTGTCATCAACTTTGTTCAAAGCGACGATTATTATTTTATACATCAGCCCGAATCCCGTGAATTTGAAAACTTTACCGAATATCATTATTATTATCTTTTGAATGAAGAAAGTTCGGATCCGTTGGTTGACTTAGAAGCCGTCGATAGCGTTCAACTTCAATATTTCAACGACGGCGCGTGGACGTTGTTCGGACCTGCGACTATGGTTGTTTCTCCGTATCAAAACAGAACGATCAAATTCCGTTTGGCGGCAAACTATGAACACGGAACGATTTACAGCGACCCATGGACTATAACTTGGGCAGTATTAAACCCAATCGTTGACGACTTGGCTCTTGGCGTTGACGCTCCCGCAAACGGCAATGCGCCAACTTATGCGGTCGCAACGGGAAGCCGTTTCAAATTGGCAAGCACAAACAACTCCGTCACAAAAAACGGTATTAAATGGACGGGCAGCGTATCGGGCGACTTGGAAGTCGGAAAGGCGACGTTCAACGATTCGGAAGATTATACTGTTTCAATAACGCTTGTCGCGCAGGAAGGTTATTCGTTCGACCTTGCAAATTTGACTGCCGAAGTCAACGCAAACGAAGCGACTGTCACGGGAACGTCGGAAGAAGTGACGATCTCCTATACGTTTGAAAAGGCAGCTCCTAAAACTTACAACGTATATTTTAATTCGAGTGTGTTCGGAACAGGCACCATGGAAACCGCAGTCGTGAATGAAGGTGCGGAATATACCTTGCCGGAGTGTACTTTTACACCGAACACAAATTATGAGTTTTCCGCTTGGAGTATTTCAGGCATACTCAAAAAGCCGGGAGACGTAATCGTTGTAAACAGCGACGAGCACGTTTTTGCGGTATGGCAAGCGTCAAGCACGCCTGCGTCATACGGCTTTACGACTCAACCGACAGGCGGAAACGTTGCGGCGGGTGCGTTTTTCACCGCAAGTTTTGAAGTTGACAACGCCATAAATTATAACAGCGTTTCTGTGCTTGAATACGATTCGGAAACCGGCAATTGGAACACGTTTATCAGCGATAAAGGATATATTAC
>CAMNIW010000216.1 GCA_946540675.1 uncultured Clostridia bacterium
CGCAATCAATAAAAACCCCGTGTTCTTCCCCGAATACGCTTTGGGCAAGGGCGTAGGGTGCGCGACGATGAACGAGTACGAAGAGATCATTTCGAGCGTTTCGTGCTGCCTCGGCGGATGCGTGGCGTACTTTACCGACGACGTGTGCGAAACCGTGAGCGGCGAGGCAAACGGTATTTTCTCCGAAATGAGATACCCGTATCCGGGCGCGGAAGCCATTCGCTATATTTATCGTCCTCTCGTCAGCAAACCCACGGCGGATTATGCCGCGATCGAGATCAAGAACACGAGAGCGTTCGCAACCGCTTATAAGTCGGTATATCTGACCGTCATCATCAATGGGGCGACCGTTTCGAGAACGAAATTGAACGTGACCGTGCCACCGCTAAGCACGAAAAAATACGATATGTTCGTCGGACATATCGAAGGGGATATGTTACTGAACGTGGAGTACAGAGACAGAGAAACGGACGAACTCTCGTATACCGAGCAACATAGATTGAACGTCGGCGTAAGAAAGTTCGACACGAAAGACGCGGATAAACCGTTGACCGTGACGGAATTGTTCGATTACGTGGACTTTACGTTCGATTGCGGCAACGTGCGGTTCGATAAGAGAATAGGCGGCGTGACCAAATACTCGTTGATGGGCAAAGACGTCATGAAAGCGGACAGCGTCATAGGCGGAGCGAATTGCCTGGTGACCAATACGTACAGACCGTTTACGAGAAATCTCAATAAACCGTTCGCGCCTATGACGAGCAAAGTCAAATCGTTCAAATACGAAATGCTCACGGGCGAAGAAGCGGCCGTGCGGATCGAAAGCGTTTTGTCCAAAGGCAGAAAAGAAACGTATATCGTTCAAGACGAGTATATCGTGAAAGCAAACGGCGTGATAAGCGTTTCTTCCGTGTTGAACCCCTTGAAGAAAGACGCGTCGCTGATGGATTGCTTCGGCAAACAATTAAGATTGAATAATACGTTCGGTAACGTCTTGTATTACGGAAACGGTCCGTCGGACAACTATATCGATATGTGCGAACACGCTTGCGTGGGTATTTACGGACTCAACGTCGATAAGACCTTTGAAGGATACAGCGTTTTGCAAGAATGCGGAAACAGAACCAACGTGCGTTATGCGATCGTACGGAACAACGACGGCGAGGGCGTGTTGATCGCGACGAAAGGCGCGCCGTTCCAACTTCGCGTCAGCCCGTTCAGCGATAAAGAGATCGCCCTTTCCGGAAAGACGAACGAAAGACCGAAACAAAGCGGCGTGTACGTCGATATCAACGCTTTCGTCAGTGGGATCGGCACGAGCGAAGACGGTTACCCGATGCCCAAATACGTCGTGAAAGCGGGCGAACATATTTTGAAATTCGATATCATTCCCGTACAAGCACTTCGGTAAAAAAAAGAATTACGTTCTCTGCGGCGTCGCCCTTCAGGCGACGCCGCTTTTCGTTATAATTGCTTTTTCATCGCGGAAATAAGAACCGCCGAAAAAAAATTTTCTCCGCGGCAAGGGTAACGATAAGGATAAATAATAAATAAAAACAAATGAAAATACTTTTTAAGGGCTTAAAGGACTCTTTTTTTAAGGGCGTAAAGAACTCATTTATAAGCGCGGAAGGACGGACAGGATGAGGAGATTTTGGCGAAAAAAGGAGCGTAGGCGTACGGACGTACGATAGTCGAGTTTTTTCGCCAAGCCCTTAAAAATCAAATTTTAAATCCTTGTTTTAATTAAAGCGGAAAAATATATAAAAATTAAGTTTTTCTTTTTTTAAGGGCGTAAAGAACTCAATCCTGTACGTCCTGTTTTTTGGACATGCGGAGCCATGCGACGAACCCGTACCCGTCGTTTATCGCGAACACAATGAAACAAATCAGCACCGACGCGTAGGAAACGTCCTCGATCGTCGCCATCGTCCAAAGAACGATCAAAACAAGGTCGTTGGCAAGATACGCCAAGGCATAAAACGGACTGCGTCGGAACGTCAGATAAACGGCAATAAAACTCGTCGTCACCGAAAGCGTGCCGGGAATGACGTTCGCCGTGTTTAACGCGCGGAGTATAAAAAAGAACCCTACCGTCACAACGGCGGCAATAACGAACATAAGGAAAACTTCTTTCTTTTTGATATGGTTCACTTGCACCGTGCCCGAATCTTTGTACGGGTGCCGAAGCCACGATATAAGCGCAAGAACAGCCATCGGAAGAGACATTCCGAGATAAGTTATCATCTCGCCGTAATAAGAGAAAGAATACGAAATAATACCGTACAGCACGGCAAAAGCGATCATAAGGATCTGCCCGAACGGACTGCCTTTCGCCACACAAATCAGACTCGTTTCCCCCAAAAGCGAAGCAAACAGCGACATGTAGTTCTCTCGGTCGAAAATGCAAAACACCACCACGATGGCGGTAACGGAAAGTACGTATAAGGCGATCTCAAACTTCGTGAACGATTTGAAAAACTTGACGATGCGCGTTCTCATAGACTCCTTTTAAAAAAAACGTCCGAATGGACGCCTTCAAAGACCTAACGGCGACCAAACGAACGTGCGACACATTCTCTACCCGGTGGCAGTAACGAAAGTATAACACAAAAAATTATCCTTTGCAAGTATGTTTCTTTACAAAAATCATTGCTCTTTACTTTTAACTTCAAATTACAAAAATAGTCTTTACTTTTTACCGCATTTAGGTATAAAAATTTTTTCCGATCGCCATAATTAAAAGAAAAAAGGAGACGTATTATATGAG
>CAMNIW010000217.1 GCA_946540675.1 uncultured Clostridia bacterium
GTATAACCCGTCGCGCATAAAACGAGTTTACAGTTCGTTTGCGTTGCATATTCGCCAAGCGAGAAAATTGTATCAGGAGAAGAGAAGTCGACTATGACGTCGGCATATTCTTTTACTTCGTCGAAATCGCGGAATACGGGACAATTGAATTCTCCGCTTATAGACTTGTCCACGCCGCATACGACGTTTATACCTTTTTTCCCTGCAAGATCGTAAAGCGTTCTTCCCATCCTGCCGTTTATACCGACGATTATAATATTCAGCATAATAACCCCTTTGCCTTTATTTTATTCAAAACCGACTCCAAATATTCCGTTTTCGCCTTGTCGAGCGGAGTCAAAGGAAGCCTTAATTCGTATCCCGCTTTCCTTATCAGTTTTACGGCGGACTTCAGCGGGATAGGGTTTACGTCCGAAAACATTGCGTCGCAAAGTTCGTTATACAGCGTGTCGCCATATTTATAATAATTTTCATAATTATTGATAATATCAATAATTTTACAAGGTATTATGTTTGACAAAACCGATATGCAGCCGCTTGCCCCCTTGTGCATAAACTCGGCGTTTACTTTATCCGTACCGGAGTATATCGCTATTTTGTCCGAATACAGTCCGAGAGTTTTTTCATAATTTTTCTTTTCTCCGTCCGCTTCTTTATATCCGATTACGTTTTTTATTTTTATTAGTTTGCCGAGAGTTTCAGGTTCGACTTTGACGCCCGTTCTCGTCGGTACGTTATATGCGATAACGGGGAAGTCGGACTTGTCTGAAATATATTCGTAATGTTTAACCAGACCGTATTGATTGCACTTGTTGTAGTAAGGGGTAACGCAAAGCGCTCCGTCGGCGCCGAGTTTTTTTGCTTGCGAAGCGAGAATAGCCGCCTTTTCGGTGTCGTTGGAACCGCAGCCGACTATCAGCGGGATACGTTTATTTACGGCGTCTACCGAAAACCCGATCATTTCGGTCCTTTCTTTATCGCTTATCGTCGCGGCTTCGCCCGTGGTGCCGAGTATTACGACGGCTTCGATTCCCGCCGACACCTGCTCGGCTATAAGTTTTCCGAGCGCGTCGAAGTTTATTTTGCCTTTGGTAAAAGGCGTATACAGTGCGGTTGCCGCTCCTTTGAAGAGAAATTCTTTCATTTTGGTTCTTTATTTTGTGAAAAGTAAATGTTTTTCGGAAATTTCGGAGAAAACGTTTGTAATTCTCGGCGCAATAGTTTATTATATTACTATACTATATTTTATTCTCGACATACTTATGAGGTGAATAATGGCTAAAAAGGGTTGGTTCGCAAGACTTATCGACGGGCCGGAAAGATCTGAAACTTACGCCCGTTCGACGCTTCCTACAAACCGTTGGGAACTCGGTTGGGATACGTTCAAAACCAATAAAGGAAAGCTTGTCGGGCTTAATTTGCTCACGCTTCTTTTTCTTTTGCCGACGGCGCTCATATTCGTTGCAAGATACTTGTTGAAGGCGTACGACACAGAAGTCTTGCCTTTTTCGCAAAACATGGGCGTAGGTTATCCTATGTATCCGGCGACGGCCGGCCTTGGGGCGGCGCTTACAAGGAATCTCAATCTTATGGTTTTTATCGCCATTCCGATAGCGGTCGCGATAGCGGCCGTGGGGTTTGCCGGCGGTTTCTACGTTATGCGTAATATGATCTGGGCCGAAGGCGTAATGGTCGGCTCGGATTTTTGGAAAGGCGTTAAACAAAACTATTTCGTTGTGTTTTTCTCCCTTCTTCTGTATTCGGTGCTTATGATGATGTCCGTGCTTTCGCTCAACAGTATAGACATCATACTCGCTTCGGGTAACGGGGTCAGGTGGTTGCTCATAGCGTCGCAAGTGATAACGTATGTCATTATGGGGCTTTTGACCATAATGGTTATGTTTATGATATCCGTCGGCGTAACCTATAAACTCAAATTCAGACACCTTATCAGGAATTCGTTTTTGCTTACTATATCTTTACTTCCGACCAACATATTTTTCGTGTTGTTTGCGGCAATATGGTTCATTTTGTTCGCTTTCGGAATAAATCTTCTGACCGTAATCGGCGTATTGCTTGCTATTATAATAAGCGTATCTTTATTTATGCTTATATGGACGGACTATTCGCAATGGGTATTCGATAAATTCATCAACGACAAAGTTCCCGGAGCAAAGAAGAACAGGGGTATTTACAAGGCGTCCGAAGCGGACGAAAAGGTCAGCGACATCGCCGTTATCGAGAAATCCAAACTTGCCGGCAGAGCCATCAAACCCATTACGGACTACGATATAGAACTCTATGAACTTCCCACGAGTTTCAGCAGGAAAGATTTGGAAAAACTCGAAGAGACTAAGGAAGCGATGCGAAGAGACAGCGACAAGTATGCCGAAGAGCATAAAAACGATTATCTCGAAGCCGAAAAGAACATCGAAGAGTTTATGAACTCGGCGTCCGACGAAAACGCGGAAGAAAAGAGCGGCGTCGACGACGGAGAAAAGGCGGAATAATGAAAGGCGAAGCGTACAGCGCGCTTGCGCGGTATTACGAATATCTTATGGATAACTGCGACTATGAAAAATGGTCGCAGTACGTTTGCGGAGAAGTCCTTAAATACGCGCCGATAAAAAACGGGGCGGACTGCGCCTGCGGAAGCGGCTATTTTACGAGAGCGCTGAAAAAGGCGGGTTGTTCGGTTTTCGGCTCGGACGTAAGCGAAGAAATGTTGACCGCGGCGAAAAACGTAAGTCTTGCCGAAGGATTGAATAT
>CAMNIW010000218.1 GCA_946540675.1 uncultured Clostridia bacterium
GAATAAGAATTTCGTCACTTCGCTGTTATAGCGAATTTCGCCCCCGAATCTTTGGAACGCCATTGCAAGCGCAACGGAAATTTCGTGCGAGCGATTATACGGCATAGACGGTTTCACTTGGGAATACGCCGCCAAAAGCGACAGATAGTGCAAAGCGTTCATATCGTCCGTCGGCACGCCGAGATAGCCCCAATACGTGTTCAAAATGCTCATCGCCTTTTCGTCCAAACCGACCGCGCGTTCCACTTCTTCTATGCTGTGCGCGGCGCAACGCATAAAGTCGCCGTATTTTGCCATGAGCGTGATGGGGTTCATCTTGCCGTCCGATTCCAACATATACTTTTGCGCCTCGTCGATGTTCCCCATAAGGTCGAGCAGATCTTTCACTTTCTCCCGACAACCGGGCACCGCCGCTTCCATATCGTCCAAAAAGCGTTCCTTGCCCGTGTGCAGAACGACGTCGTATCCGTTTTCTCCCTTGCTGATCGCTCTGAAAAGCGTATCCTCAAAGAAAAGGTCGACGTGCGCTCCGAGATCGTCAATGATCCTTCTCGACGATTCGAGTTCTTCACTCGTTGCGTCGGCGCATAGTTCGTGCAAAGCGGTCTCAAATTCAAATCTTCCCCGCACGAAACTGGTCGCGCAGCCGCCCGGCAAATTGTGCTTTTCAAGAAGAAGCGTCTTGTACCCGGCTTGCGCTACGGTCGCGGCAGCGACGAGTCCGCCGTTTCCCGCGCCCACTACGATAACGTCATAGTTTTTCATTCCTTCCTTTATCCCCCTTTATAAGAGTTTTATATGTAAAATGATACCACACGCGACCTTCTCCGTCAATATTCCCTTTTGCATTTTTTTGAAAAAAACAAAAATTTTTTTCTCGCAAATAGAATAAGGCTTCGTTGAAAAAATCGACTTTCCGAGCGGAAAAACAATAATAAAAAGCCCTTGAAAAAATATTCAAAACAAATATATAGGCTACCGCAAATATAAAATCGGTAGCCGTAAATCGAAAAACGAAGCAATGAAGCGAACAAAGCCGTAAAATGAAAAAGGCTGTGAAACGGCGTAAAGAAAAAACGGATACGACAGTTATGTCGCACCCGTCTTTTTCCCGATAGGCTCGGAAAACGTTACGCCTTGGCTTTCGTCTTGACGGTCGTCTTCTTGTCCGAGCAGGACTTGCATGCCGAACCGCTGTTGGAAGTCTTTTGCGTAGGTTTTTTGGTGCTAACTTCTTTCATCGTTGTTTTCCTCCCGATTTCAGTATGTGACGGAAAAAAAATTTTATCCGAAAAAAAATCTCGTCTCGATTTGCTTTCCGCATAAGTTTGATGTATACTGTCCTCACTATGAAAAAAATGACCGAAAAGAAAAAACCGGCAGCGCGTACCTATACGAGAAATATCGTCTTCATCGCGCTCTTCACCGCGCTTATCTGCGTATGCGCTTGGATCACCGTTCCATCCGCCATTCCGTTCACGTTGCAACTGTTCGCCATCTTTTTGACGCTCGGACTGCTCGGCGGTAAAAAAGGAACGATCGCCGTCGCGTGTTATATTTTGCTCGGACTCGTGGGCGCGCCCGTGTTCTCCGGGTTCAAAGGCGGTATCGCCGCGCTCAGCGGCGTGACGGGCGGCTATATCGTCGGCTTCGTCTTTTCCGCGCTCGTTTATTGGGGCTTCACCGCTTTGTTTAAGGAAAAATTTTGGTCGAAGATCGTCGCCATGTTCTTGGGGCTTATCGTGTGCTACGCGTTCGGCACGGCTTGGTTCGTCCTCGTCAAAGGTTCCACGTCCTCGCCAACCGACTTCGGTTCCGCGCTTATGCTTTGCGTCGTGCCGTTCATCGTCTTCGACGTGGTGAAAATTTTGCTCGCCGCATTTTTGACGCGCGTACTCGAACCCCATCTTCATCTTTCCTCGTCGTCCAAAAAACGTACGAACGCAAACGCCGAAGCGGCGACGAAATAAACTATTCGATTTTTCCGTTTAACAAAAATCCGCTTCGCGATCATTCGTCTTCGCAACAGCCGCAAATGATTTTGCGGTTTTTTTATGCCCTTTTTCTTTCTCAAAAGCAAAGCTCGTTTTTCGAGCGTTCTTTTTTTGACGAGCTTTTTACGATCGTTCCTTTTTTTTGCGAACGGTCGCAATTTGGCACCGCGGAAAAAAATTCTTCATACGAATGAAATATAAGCGGTTTTATCGAACCAAAAAAAGGAGGTATTATGAAAAAAATTGTAACTGTACTGCTCGTTCTTACGTTCTGTTTGGCGGGGTGTTTTTGCTTCATCGCTTGCGGACAAAAGGACGACGGCAAGATCAAGGTGAACGAAGTGACGCATTCCGTTTTTTACGCGCCCTTTTACGCCGCGATCAACCTCGGCTATTTCGAGGAATACGGGCTGAAAATCGATTTGACGAACGGGGGCGGTTCGGATAAAAGCATGACCGCCATTATAAGCGGCGACGCGGACATCGCCTTACTCGGACCGGAAACGAGCGTTTACGTCAAATCGGGCGGTAGCGCGAACACGGCGAAAATTTTCGCGCAGCTGACGCAAAAAGACGGCTCTTTCCTGATCGGACGGACGGCGCAACCCGATTTCACTTGGGCAAGTCTCTCCGGCAAAGAGATCATCGGTGGCAGAAAGGGCGGTATGCCGGCAATGTGTCTCGAATACGCCGTTGCAAAAAACGGCTTGACGGACGGCACGGATCTTACCATCAATTACGACGTGCAATTCGACCTTATAACGGCGGCGTT
>CAMNIW010000219.1 GCA_946540675.1 uncultured Clostridia bacterium
GTGGTTATAATTCTGCCGTATACACAGCCGTCTATCACGTAGTCGACCGTGGGAGTTTCAAGCGTATAGAGATTGTATCCGCCGGGCGCGTTCGTAAGGGTGAGAGTGTTTTCGCTTACAGCGAACGACACTTCTTTTCCGTCGCAAAGGACTTTGGTAACGTCGCCGAGCGGTATCTCTTTATCGGTAAGGTCTATCGCCGCGTCGCCCGTTTCGGCTACGGAATCTCCGTTGCTGCCCTTTTCGAAGAAGTTAACGGCTACTTTCTGCGTGTGCTTATCTACGTTTACCGTTATTTCGGTGGTGTAGGTCGCTTTTTCGGTCTCGAAAGAAACGGTGACTACCGCCGTGCCTTTGGCTACGGGAACTATCTTGCCGTTTTCTATCTTTGCTACGCCTTCGACCGAAGAAACGGCGGTATAAGTCGGGTTTTCGACTTCGACGCCGTTCACGAGCGCCTTTATAAGCGAAAGATCGTAACCTTCGTCGCCGATAAAGCAATCGTACGCGTTTTCTTCAAGGTCTACGACGAGTATGCCCGACTCTGAAACGGTTACTTTTATGTCTTGGGTAAGTACGGTAACGTCTCCGAATTCGACGGTGACCGTAACGGTTTGCGTTCCGTAGTTTACGGCGACTATATCGCCGTTTTCGTCTATCTCGACGCATTCGCCTTCGGTTTCGACGCCTACCGCGACGCCTTCCATTTCGGAACCTTTATATATGACCGTCGTATCTATCGTTTCCTTGGTGCCCTTTATAAGATCGAGACTCTCCGGAAGATCGAAAAACGCCGGCGGATTTTCGGCTTCCGAAACGTTCACGGCGCACGTTGCGGTAAGTTTGCCCGCGGTAGCCGTAACGTCGGTCTTGCCGACTTTGTACGCGGTTATCAGACCGTCTTCGACGGTAGCGACCGTCGGATCGGAAGACGTCCAGACGATAGCGTCCGTACTGTCTTTAAGCGTGGCGGTTACCGTTTCGCTCGTATAGAGATCGAGCGCAAGCGTTTCCGCGCTGAGAGTGAGCGTCGGAACAGGTTTCGGCGGTTCTACGTTTCCGCCGCCTCCGCCGGGATTATCGGGATCGGTTTTCCCGGCGTCGTCGGGCTTTTTATTACAGCCCACACCGAAAAGCGCGACGGCGAATGTGAGAATCGCCGACAATAACAAAAGCAGTTTTCTTTTCATCATTTTTCCTCCTTGTTTTAGCTTTTGATATTATAGCCGAGTGAAAATATATCGAACTCGGATAATGCCTTTTTAATCGTTGAACCCGTTGAACACCGCACGCTCGGAAATCATATTGAAGTCAAGACGGTTGGCGTCGTACGCGAACGAAGATTTGAGTTCGGCGAGTTTTTCCTTGCCGAAAGTCGTCGAGTGAAGTTTTATCAAAAGGTATCTCGGGCTCATGGTTTCGCCGTCTATGGAGTCGGTTATCGACTTATAGAGCGCGGGATCGGTCGTTTCGTATTTTTTGACGAGCTCTTTCGCCTGTTCCATAAGTTCGAGTTGGCTCATAAGATAACGTTTAGGCCAGAACCTGCCTTCCGCCGGCGAAGAATAGATGTTTCCGCTTCTGCCGAGCGCGCGCTGACTCTCGGAAAACGCTCTCCACGACCAGAAAGTCCTTTCCATTATATCCCCCGCTTCCCTGTAAACCTTGGCGAAGTAGTCCGAAATAAGTTCGTTTACGTCGAGATTGCAGTTCCACATAAGTTTGGCGAAGAGATACCCTTTAAGATCGTCGTAACCCGTGTTGTTGTAAGAGTTCCAGTTGCCCTGCGGCCAAAGGAATCTGGTATTGTGCGACACGAAATACTGCACGAGATCCTTTATCGCCCCGTATGAGTCGTAAGGTATGAGATAATTGTCGAAATACACGTTGTACGCCCATACGAAATAACTGCTCGCGACCGCGTGCCAACTCTCCATAAGCACGCGCGTGTTGACGCTCGTCGGGTCTTTTACGCTGACCGTGTAATCTTCGTATATCGGAGCTATCCACACCGAAACGTTGTCGTTTACCTTTATTCCGTCTATCGCCGTCCAAGTACCGTCTTCGTTTTGCGTGGCAGGCGCTCCTTCGGATTTATGATAGGCGAAGAACATAAACCTTACGTCCCTGCCTCCGCGCTCGGTATCCAGCCAATTTTTCACTCTCGACGCGACTTCGTTGACGAAGAATATCTGCGAAGCGGCGTTGGTGCCGTATTTATCTTCGAGAGCCTGACAGGTTTCGCACTCGCACCAGGTCTGAACGTCCATCTGCGTGAGCGACATAACGTTCTGGTTGGGCGTTTCGTCTATTATCCGTTCGACGTTTTCGACGGCTTTTTCGACCATCGCTTCGTACTCTTCGCCGTCGCCGTGCGCCGTGTAACAAAGTTGCGTCCTGTCGCCGCTGAACCACATCGGGTGGTCTTCGACGTTTTCTTCGAGCGGAACTATATATCTCAGCATATTGTGAGCGAAGCCCTTGCCTATTATTATCTCGTCGTTCTTTTGGGTGCGCATACGGCGGTATACCGTTCTGTTGTTGAGTTGTCCGCCCGTTACGGGTACCCTGTAAAGGATGTCGGGAACTTCGGTTATATCCATATCGGGAAGGATGACGTCGCTCTTGTTTTCATAATAAGTGACCTTGTTTGAATAGACTTCGAAGCCCACCGTTTTATTAAGAAGATCGTACACCCCGTAAAGTATCCCCTGCGGCTCGCCCGCTATGAACACGCTCTTTCCCTTGGTG
>CAMNIW010000220.1 GCA_946540675.1 uncultured Clostridia bacterium
CGAACGTTGCCGCGCGACGACGAACAGGTTACGACAAAGCCGGGCGACGTCATGCTGTATTCCGGCAACCAGCTCGTTCTTTTTTTCGGCGCTAATACATGGTCGTACACGCGACTGGGGAGGATCAACCTTGCTACGTCCAATCTCCGCGAGCTACTGGATAAGAATCGCGTTAAAATAACGTTGGCGGCGGACGGCTCCGATTGATAGTTCCGTGAACGGCGCGGAGACGAGCAGAAAAAATTTCGGACGCCCTTGCGTTACCGGACGCGCGGCATATCCTATCAGTAGGCGTCGTCTTTTGCGCGCCGTAGAGCACAACTTCAAGCGAAGAGGGCGAGATGACAGCTGACTTCGATTCGAAAGGCACGGAAATCCGTCGTTCAGAGCGAGCGTGGTCGCCGCGCTATTAAAGAGCTTTCCTCCGGTGGCGTTGCTCGGCGACGTGCGCTTTCGCGATCTCAAAATAACGCGCGAGGAAATTGACGTCGCGCTTGGGCGCAAAGAGAAAACGAGCAAATGGTATAAAAAACGACCGAGCGTCGTCGATCCCGAGGGAACCCTTGAACGCATTCGAAAACTCACGTTACTCGACGATGAGTTAATGCGCGACGTTCTACGCGATAATATCCCGGGCGTTCAGGATATCGTTCGCGTGGTGTTGAAGCGCGACGATATTGAGGTTGTGCAGTCGAGACGCAGGTTGACTATCATAATCTTTTCGGTCGAAGCGTGCGACTCGACGTGATGGCGAAGGACTCGCGAAAGAAGTTATACAATGTCGAGATCCAACGCGATAGCGATAAAGCGCCTCCTGAACGCGCGCGCATTCATGCGGCGGCGGTCGATTGGAATAATCTTGATAGAGGATCTGAGTTTACCGACGCGCCAGAGACGTGGATTATTTTTATTACGGACGACGACAAGATTACGCGCGGGCGACCATATTTGACCGTTAAACGTTACTTTTCCGAGACGCGCAAACTTTTTGGCGATAAACTTTATATTCGTTACGTTAGCGCAAATTTTATGGGATCTGGCAAATTTGGCAAACTTATGTCGGATCTCCGCGAGTCAGATCCCGAAAAGACGTCCTATTCGTCCTTAGCAGATCGTGTGTGGGACGCAAAATTTACCCCGAAAGGAGTTGAACGAATGGGCTATGCGTTGGATGAGAAATGGACAATGGATATGAAAATCGCTGAGGAGCTTGGCGAGAAGCGCGGTGAGAGACGCGGTGAGAGGCGCGGTGAGATGAAGAATGCTATACAAACAGCGGAGCGGATGCTTGCGCGCGGTTGCGAATAGTCTTTTATTTCGGAGCTCTCTGGCTTGAGCGTATCGCGCGTTGAGGCGTTGGCGGTCCTTATTCAGAATTCGTAGCGGCTCAGGGGGCGCTTTTTCTGCACGTCATTTTACTGACGCGTATTTTATCGCGTCGCGCGAGATTTCTTTGGACGTCTACTGCGTTTTTTCTTTTTTTCTGCGAAAACCGCGAAACGTTTTCTCTGTATGGTCAAAAGGTCGCGGAAAGCGTCAGAGAAGGTTGCCAAGAGCGGTGAACGCTCGTATATGAAAGGACGGCGATTATGTCGAATTGGGATCCAGATTATGTAATTTACCTAGTCGCAAACGGCGTGATGGGATGCTTTGTCTTGTGGCTAGCGTGGGCGTTGATTAGGAGCGTTCGCGGGGATGGACGTCAGGAGGATATGCGGGACGGCGTGCGAATCGTCGTCGAGACGAAACGGGGAGAGAAAGACGAACGCGAGTATGAGCCGCGCGCTTGGCGGTTTAACTTCTCCTTCCTCTTTAATCGTAAGGTTCTGATTGGACTTTGTTCCTTACCTTTCATCGTGGCGTATGGCGAGCGGCATATCGGGAATATTCCTCGTCCGAGCGACGATCACCCGATAGCGCAGAAGACGGTCGACTTCTGGCACGAGAATTCTGAGATCATCTGCAAGGTAGTCGATATTCTTGAAGAGTTCATTCCTAGCGACCGCGACGATAGGTACTAATGACGACGTTAGCGCGTTCGACGACCTGCGAGTCGTCGGCGCGCGGCGAGAGAGAAAGGAATAGGAGGTGGAGATGACTGGAAATCTTGCCTTGGGGTTAGCGAGCGGGGTGATACTGCTTCTATTCTTCTCAGTTGGTCGAGCGCTGGGGAGGAAATTTCGGGCGATCAAGCTTGTCAACGGGCTTTGCGTTGGCGTCGTCGTCTTGGCGTCGTTATTTGTCATTCTGGAGCGTCGGGGCGTGGTTTTCGTTCGAAGCGCGAACGGTCGTCCTGGCGTAACGAGCGCGATTCGTAACGCATGGGAATGGGGAAGCGAGGCGGTTGACCAAAAGATTTTATTTAAGTCGGAGAATCGGGACGGCGAAGAGTCGACGTTCGAGTTTGAACTCTCGGACTGGAGCGATGAGACGGTAGAGACGGAGGAGAATGATGAACAGGTGAGATAGGATGAGATTTTGTGTTGTATAGATTTTATTGATTGTGTAGCTTTAAACGACCGCTTCGTTCGATTGACGAGGCGGTCGGAAAAATTTTTTCTTTGATTTCGCTCGGCGTTTTGCGAGCGCAGAGGCTTTTTTTGACTTTTTTAGCCGCTTTCTTTTGAAAAAAGGTCGAGCGGCGGTCTATAGGGGTAAATCGCGCGTGAAAGCGGTTCGCGCGCGGGGTAGCGTTCATGGAACGTTACGTTCCGTAATCGTAAGGTTAGTCCATTAGCATTCGT
>CAMNIW010000221.1 GCA_946540675.1 uncultured Clostridia bacterium
AAGGCTCTTCCTGCTTGTTTTCGGGTTTTACGCCTTGTCTCGGCGCGGAATACGGCGAGCCGTAAAATCTCGCGTATCTCCTGTTGATAAATTCGGCGTAATCCTGCGGCTCGCGGTCTCTCGACGCAAACACGAATATCGCGTACAACAACCAAGTTCCGAGAAATACGGTCGCAAGTCCGCCGAGAACGCTGAAAAGCGTGGATTTTTCGGGACGGTATACCCTGAAAAGGCTTGAATAGCAAAGTATCGTGAACACCAAAGATACGAGCATTATTATATTGTTCAACGAACCCAAAAGATTATAAACGCTGAAATTTACGTTCGACAAACTTATTACTATGTCTTTATTCATAACCGATTCGGTAAGAGTTCTCCCTGCGAACAGTTCGCCGAGCGGTTCTATCGCATACAGCGCGTCGATCACGACGTTAAAAACGTAATACAGCGCGGTAAACACCGTTGCAAGTATGGCAAAAGTGCGCGTTGCGGACGCTTTTTTGGGGTATTGTCCGAGTTCTCCGATAAGAATAAGCGCTCCGAACGGGACAAAGGCGAGCCAAGCGTTTTTCAATCCCCGTCTTACGGCGAGTTTTTTAAGCCCTATCCCCCTGAAAATATACGCAAGAACAAGGAGAAGCAGGGAAAACCCCAAACTTATAGCGGTAAACACGAGATATCCCGCCGCCGTAAGAGAAACGGACGACATCCCCGCCCGTTCGTAAACCGACTGCATGGCGGTGATCGTGTTGTATATCGAAATCAAAACAGAATAAATCATTGCAACCTCACGTCTAAATAAATATCAATACCGTGCCGAGAAGAATTCCCGCGCTTATACATACAATGCTTAACGCCGAATTGGATCTTGCGTTAAGTCGAGAATATCGCCCTTCTATCAAGAACATTCTCTTATCTTCTCCGCGACCCGTAAGCGGAGCTTTTTCAACGCTTTCCGCCGCCGTCACTTCTCCGACGTCGTCATACGCGTAGTAGTAAAATTTCGGTTTTACGCGCGAAGGCATTTTTTCGCCCGACGCTTCTTTTTTTACCGCGGTCATCACCATCGATCCGAAATATAAGAACGCGGTAATTATAAAGAATATCCCGATGACTATGGTCACTGCCGACGCCGCCGACGTCATATAAAAAGTATACGCGCTGTCGTCCGTACGGGTTATGAGCGCCGCGAACAGAACGGCGAATATATTGTTGACGAAATGCATTACCGAACCGAGCAACCAGTTGCCCGTTATCATAACCACTCCGCCTATCGCCACACCGCCCAAAAACTGCAATACAAGTTGCTGGGTGTTGCCGTGCATAAGCGCAAACATAAGCGCCGAACAAATAACGGCGAAACATTTGCCGAACTGTTCGAGACCACGCATTATTATGCCGCGGAAAAGCATCTCTTCGAAAATCGCGGGCAAGAACGCGGATAAAAACATATACAATAGCGCGAAAAAGACGTAAAACGGACTTTTGTTCTCTTCGATTCCGCCGCCGCTTTTTCCCAAAAGAGTTCCGACGTCGTAATTGAACTCGTCATGGACGTAATAGAACACCATCATTATGCCCATTATCATCGCGACACTCATAAGCACGTGTATAATATCGCCGCCCGCTCTGTATCCGCCGCCGTTGAACGGGTTTGTCCGCCTTATGCGCGAGTATACGAATGCTACCAAAAATATTTCGGATTGCGATATAAGTATATTTACTATGAGATATAAATAGGTGTCGTATCGATAAATCGCTTTGAGCCAGCCTATTACGGGCAACGATTCAAGAGTTATGACGTATCGCACGCCTTCGAAAAACGCAAGCGCAACGATAAACACGAGCCCGGCGTCCAAAGCGTTGAACCTGTTGGGATTATACGTCCTTATTCGGGTTTTATACTTACCTTCTTTCATTTTAATCGGGATTATACTCTTTCATTATCGCTTCTATACGCGAAACGATGTCTTCGGCGGCGGTACCGATCGAAACGTCGCCCCTGAAACTCTTATCCCTGTAAGATATTTCAACCACACCCCTTTCACAGGTTTTCTTGCTGACCACCGCTCTTACGGGAATGCCGAAGAGATCGGCGTCGGCAAACATAGCCCCCGCTCTTATATCCCTGTCGTCATAGAGAACTTCCACACCTTTTTCGGTAAGTTTCGCATAGAGATCGTCCGAAACGGCTTTTACGTCGCGGTCTTCCGACTGCAAACAACAGATCTCGACTTGCCACGGGGCGATGGGCATAGGCCAGATCGGTCCGTAGTCGTCGTGCTGCTCTTCGCAAATCGACGCCGCGAGCCTTCCTACGCCTATTCCGTAACAACCCATTATCGGGTTTTTTCTGCTTCCGTCGGCGGCTACGTAAGTCATATTCATCGACGACGTATATTTGGTGCCGAGTTGGAATATATTGCCCACTTCTATGCCGCGTTTTACCCTTATGGTCGGTTTTCCGCAAACGGGACATATACCGCCGTCGAACGCCTTTGCAACGTCGACGTACTTGACTTCTCCGACGTCTCTCTTTATATTCATGCCGACGTAATGACGGTCTTTTTCGTTCGCTCCGCAAGCCAATGAATTTATGCCTTCCAAAGACCTGTCGAATACGACTTTCGCTTTGCCCG
The DNA here is from genome assembly GCA_946540675.1 of uncultured Clostridia bacterium. Lineage (GTDB taxonomy): Bacteria > Bacillota > Clostridia > Christensenellales > Borkfalkiaceae > UBA10281. Next base: position 2,640 of record CAMNIW010000221.1, read on the forward strand.
TAAAATTGACGGGGCCGATAAATCCGGCGATTATTCCCGATTCTTCGGAAACCGTCGCCGCGTGCACTTCGCCGCCGACGACGTTTCTCAATTTTGTTTCGTTG
>CAMNIW010000222.1 GCA_946540675.1 uncultured Clostridia bacterium
CGGCGCCCACACTGACTCGACGAACGAGAATATTAAAAAGCTCGCGCGCGCAATAGCGGCGGAGGATTCCGACGCCAATATTCTTATCGTTGATTGGGCGTACTGGTCGAAATTCAACGGCGACAAGCTTGAAAAGATTGCCGGCGAGCAGTTTGAATTGTTCGTAGTAGAGGTTTTTATTCGCGCGCTCTTTCAAGACGACGTCGATATGAACGAAGTGATCGAACGTCATCTCAGCGCGCTCTTTACCCGCGTCTTCTTTAATATTTTACCAGTTGAGCAGACGAAGTGGATTCCTACGGTTTCGGAGCGCGCGTATGCGATTCTTTACGGTGATACAGGCGACACGTGGGAGTTTAAGACAAACGGTCAAACCGGTAGTTTTGTTTCGCTCGGCTTAGATCCGAGAAAGACGCGCATAATCGGTCATAGTCACGGCGCGCATGTAGGCGGACTTGTGGCGGCGAGGACGCGCGATAAGTTAGGTAAGATGGTGAAACGCTTAACGGCGCTCGATCCCTCCGTTGCCGATATACACGTAGCGGACTCGAATAAATGGGGCTCCGGCTGGAATCGTAACGTTGCCGATTTCGTCGACGTCTGGCGTATGAGCGAATTATGCTCTGGGGACAAGCTCTACGGGGATATTAACGTTCGTTTTCGAATTAAAAGTCACCCTCTTCTCCAGATCGACTGGGATGAATTGAGCTCCGATGAGGTGATGGCGGCGTTAGGCGCCGCACTCGCTTGCGAACTCGAGCTACATAGCGGCGTGATTGAACTCTTTACTTTCCTTGTCGAAGAAGAAGGCGTCTTGGACGTCGTCGACGAGGGCGATTTTGACGACGCCGACTCTAAGTCGGACGGGTGGTTTACTTACGTCATTGACCCCGATGATTGAAACGATAAATCAGTAGCCGTGCGGACGCGTCGTCTGTACGTAAGAAAGAAGCAAGACGTTACAAAGGACGTTCACAAATGCCAATTATTCCCCTTGATTGCCCAGGTTGCGGCGAGCCAGCCGCATTGCAAGATAAGCGATGCAAATGCTGCGGTCGCGAGCTTGTCATTTCGACTTTTAATAGCGTAATGAACCGACCCGACGTCGAATTACAGAATAGCGCGCGTCGTTATCAGAAAGCGTTGCGCGATAATCCCGACACGCCCGAGTTGCAAAGTTCGCTTGCGTACTGCTTTCTGAAATTACGTCTCTTCGACAGGGCTCGCGCAGCGTTTGAAAAGGCGATGGAAGAAGATTTCGACGCGTCCGACAATTACTTCTGGGCGGCGGTCTGTCTTATGCAAGGTAAGCGTCCGTTCCTTGTCTCTCGCGAATTGATCGATCGCGCTCTGAAATACCTCGAGATAGCGAGCTCAATCGAGTCGAAAGGAGTCTATCGACTCTTTAAGAGTTTCATTCTCTATGATCACTTTGAACGCAAGGGTTTGAATCATAGTCCTAGTTATCGCGAGGAGCTACTGGCAGCGAAAGCGTCGGGCTATCCTTCAGCCGACGTCGAGGCTTTTCTGTCGTGCTTCAACGACGCTCTAACGCTTCCGGACGCATTGAGGTAACGCGTGTGCGGCTTTGAGCTTTAACGCGTTGTGGCGACATTTCAGTAGATAACATAGAAAAGGAAAGAAGGCGGCGTTATGGTAACAATGCGCTATGGTAAATGGTTTTGGTACATGGTCTTTGTCGGCGGGTTTTCTTACCTATTTGCAGAGGTCGGCGTTCTTGGTTCAGGAGAGGACGGAGTTGATATCGGGGAGCTGGCGCTAATTGACTTTGGGGGCGCCGTTCTCTTCTTTGGCGCTTCGATCGCGTTGACGATCTTGTGGGGGATTCGCAATCTATTTAGTAGCGAGTCGAAACCTGGCGCGCTAATCTTTCTACGAATCTCATTTTTGACAGCGTTTACAACCTTTTTTATCGGGGGAATTGCAGTAGCTATTGTAAGAGCGGTTAATGAGTCTGTTGGTTTTGACATGGCTACTTTTTTAACTTTTCTGATATCGCTCGTCGTCATGGGGACTGCTAGTTATCGTGAAGAATTAAAAGAGCCCAAATCTAACGGTACAACTACGGGCGGCGTGGTAGGTTCTCCACAAGTGAACGTATCCGATGAAATAGAAATAGCGATACGCGCCGCTTATCAGAACCACACCAAAGAGCAACAGAACGTTGCGTTTTATTTTGCCGGTCTGAAATCGCCTCTGAACGATAAGAAGTATGAAGCGCTCGTCGAGAGTAAATTGAAAGCGCTCAATTTCTATAATCGCGCGCTTGATCGGTGTGGAATTGACGATTCAGAGCTTCGAGAAATCACGCCATTGTTGATTCAAGGCTATAATTTCGACGGCAACGTTTGGGTAAAGCGCACGTCGTCAGGTAAATTCGTCTCGAGCGCTTACCAGGTAACGTACATCTTCTTCACGAATGAACGCGTCTACCTATATCGCGCAAATTTTGAACTCGACGAAGGGGGCGAGATTCCTCAAGACGAGTCTGGACAGGGGTTCTATTTCCAGGACGTCGTGTCGTTGGGATCGAAGACGAATAGTCAAGCGATCGGTAAGTACGGCGTTAATGTGACGGTCTCATTTTCAACTCTGATTTTCTCCATGACAAGCGGCGAACATTTCGTTATTCCGGTTGACGGAGAGAAGACAATTAGAGCCGTTCGCGCGAAATGGCATGAAGAGCGTACGCGACGGAATTTGAAGGACTGACGTATAG
>CAMNIW010000223.1 GCA_946540675.1 uncultured Clostridia bacterium
TCTCCGTTCATACCGTTTATCTCCTTTTATCCAAAAATTCCTGCCAGTAATATTCCTTTAAGGTCTGGCGAAGCATCTCGGAATCGGCGTATCTCTTTATCCTGCCGCCCTGCGCTATCGATATAATGCCCGTCTCTTCCGAAACTATGAGCGCGGTCACGTTGATCGTTTCGGTTATGCCGATGCCCGCGCGGTGACGGGTGCCGAGTTCCTTGGGAAGGTTGATCTCCTGCGAAAGGGGAAGGAAACAGCCTGCCGCGTGTATCTTTGAACCGTTGATTATCATCGCTCCGTCGTGCAGCGGAGTCTTCGGGAAAAAGATGCTCTCTATAAGCGCGGAAGATATGTTGGAATCTATCGTCACGCCGCTCTCTATGACCGACTTCGGTATATTGTCGTTGGCGAGAATTATTATCGCGCCGACGTCGTTTTTGGACATATTCTGCAAGGCTTTGACTATCTCGTCTATACACTCGCCCACGTCGCCCGAATTGTTCTTTTCGGTGTGCTTCGCCTTGATCTCGGCGCTCTTTTTGTTCTTGCTGGTGAGATCCCATATATCTCGCTTTATCTCGGTGGCGAACATCGCTATCACCGCTATCACGAAAAGCGCGGGCGCTATGAAATAACTGAGCCCCGTGAGCGGATCTTTGGTTTCTATCGACATAAACACTATGCCCGTCGCAGCGACGTACACGACGAATATGACTATCAGAAATTTAGCGTTGTTTTTCGCCATCGTGTGTATCGTATAGAAAAACACGAGAAACAACACGACTATAATCGGTATCGCCGTAAGATTCTTAGCGAATAATTCGGCTACCCTGTCAAAAAACGCTGTGATTTTTTCCATTTGTCCTTCTCCTTATAATCTATGCCGTAAATTGCCTTGATATTCTATCCTATAAGCATGTTAAGTATGCCGTTCCACATCGCCGAAGTCGGCTCTATAAGCCCCTGCTTGAAAGCCGAATCGTAACGCGAAAGATCGTCGGTTATCGCCTTTAACCTTTTAGCCGAAAAACTCTTCGCCTGAACGCGCGAACGCTTTATCGCGTATTCTTTTACTTTGAGAACTTTGGAAAGTTCTTCGTCGGTCATATTGCTTACCGAAACGTATAAAAGCCGCCTGAAATGATAGTACAGCGAGACGAAAAGCCTTTGTCCGTCGCCCGCGCCGTCCATCATACCGACGAGCGCGTAATACGCCTTTTCCCGCTTTCTCGACGCGATAAAGTCTACTACTTCGTACAACTCGTACTCGGTTTCCTTTACGCAAAGCGCTTCCACGTCTTCGCTCGTGACGACTTTGTCGTCCGCGACGTAAGAGATGAGTTTCATCACTTCGCCGTTTATTCTCGTCATATCCGAGCGGCAGTACTCTATTATCTTCTTTACCGCTTCCGGCTCGAATACCGTGCCGCATTTTTTACCTTCGCCGTATATCCACGCCGAAAGCAACCCGTCGTCCCCCTTCGCGCAGTCGACCACGGTGACCGACGGAAGTTTCGACAAGTTGTCGCTTTTTCCCGAATTGCAAATTATGAGAACGGTCGTATCCGAAGGATTTTCAAAATATCCTTTGAGTTTTGCCGCGTCCTGCGAAAGCGGATAGTATTCCCTGACGACGACTACCCTTTTTTCGCTCATAAACGGATAGACCGAAAGCGCGTCGAGAAGATCGCCGACGTTACCTTTAAGATCCTGTCCTTCGAAGTTGGCGAGATTGAGCGAAGGCTCGCTTAAGCATACGTCGGTTATCAGTTTTACCGAACGTTCGATAAAAAACGAATCTTCGCCCGTGACAAGGTATATGGGCGCGACGCCGCCTGCAAGACTTTTTTTCAACTCTTTGAACTTCATATATGTTTATTTTAACATTATTTTGCGCGAAAATCAAGAATATGACAGTATAAGGCATAATAAAATCGTCGCAAAAGTCGTCGCGGCAAAGGTTATTTTCGTTTTTTTGCCGAAATTGAAAGCGTCGGACGACAAAGCGAGCGGCACGGCGTAAGTAAAAACAAGCGGCGAAGGCATCGTCTTTATCCCGAAATTAAAGTCCGCGAGTCTGTTCGCGACGGCGTTAGTCCCGATAAGCAAGACTCTCGGCGCGGCGAGAGCGTAAAGCGGCGGAACGCCGACCGCCGAAAGTATGAACCCTACCCAAAGAAGATAATATACCGCGGTAAGAACGGGGATCAGTAAGGCGTTGGACAATATCGCTATAAGCGGAAAATGACCGAAACAGATTACGCATACGGGAAGCACCGCGAGTTCCGCCGCCGCGATCGTCGCAAAGGCGTCGTCGAACTTCGGCGGAAGAAATCCGAGAAATCTCTTTATCGGCGGCGCGACGACTATAAGCGACAGTCCGACCGAAAAAGACATAATGAATCCGAGCGAAAACAAATCTCCGGGTCTTATCGCGAGCACGGCGAAAACCGCGAACGCAAAGGAGTTGAGTTTGTCGGGCTTTTTAGACGAAGCGAGCGCGACGGAATAGAGCGAACACATCACCGCCGCCCTTACGCAAGACGCCGTCATTCCGCACAGATAGGCATAGAAAAACGCCGCGACCGAAGCGAGCGTCGCCCTTATCGCGCCGTTGACGCGCACGGCTTTAAGGATCAGGGAAACCGCCGAAAACAACAGTCCTATATGCAGTCCCGAAACGGCGAAAACGTGCGCGAGCCCCGTCATCCGATACCAGAAAAGGCTTTCTCCCATACCG
>CAMNIW010000224.1 GCA_946540675.1 uncultured Clostridia bacterium
TTCATCATCTCTATATGTCTCGAATATTCTTCGTTGAACGTGTCGACGAAAAACACTTCTTCGCCGTCGTTGAGTTTTTGTGCCTGCCACTCGTTGAAGCCCGTAACGAATACGTTGTCTATCTTCCTGTTGCTTTGGTCGGCGTTGTTTTCAAACACCGTCTTCCACTGCCCTTCGAGATTAGTCCCTATCTCGGCGTTGGCGGTGTAATTCCTGTATTTGTTGTAGTCGAAGCCCCTGCCCCTGTTGGAAACCTTGCCTTTGCTCATTCTCGCGCCGGGGTGCTGGGCGAGCGACACCGAAACCGTTCCGCCGTAGTTCTTTTGCGGATAATCCCAGTCCATCCACGGAAATCCCCTTTCGTAATCGGGATTGTCGCCGTACGGCCACTGCGATTCTCTCATATCGAAGAACTCTCCGAACTTCGTTTTTTCTTCGGCGGTCATCTGGTCGGTATCGCATATTATGAGCGGTTTTTCGCCAAAGGAAAACCAGAGTTCGGGGTACAGGTTTTTGGCGTACCACGTATTGTAGAGAGTCTTTACCGTATAGGGCGTTCCGCTGTTGCAATAGAAGGCGACTTTGGGAACGTTCCAGCCCTGCAAACGGTATTTGTCGAGAGCCGCGAACATCGCGTTTATCGCGTCGTCGTATACGACCGTGTTGGTGACGTCGTAAACGAGATAGTCTATGCCGCTCATCGTGAGAAGTTCGACGTGCCTGTTGGTTATCCACGGGTCGTAAGAACAGTAATACCCGTAAAGCGGCTGTCCCCAGAAATGGAAAAGTTTGGAATTGACCGACATATCCCAAAGGACGTCGGGTTCGCTTTTTAGTTGCTCGGTTATATCAAGCACCTTTTTGTACGTCTTGGTGTGATACCCCTGCCATATATGGTAAAAAAGTCCTACGTAGCGATCTTTTATGCGCTTGTCGCCCGTCTGAAGTTCTCTTCCCGTCTTGTCTGTCGCGGAAAGGTTAGCCGCCGTATACGCTATCGGATCGAGTCCCCTTTCGTCGTCTACTCTCACAATTTCAACGGGCTTTTCGCCTTCTTCCGTCTTGCCGCCCTTTGCGCACGAAACGGCGCTTAAAGAAAACGCAAGGCAAACAAGAGCCGCAAATATTTTTCTTGCCATCGTATTTTCCCCTTAATCTTTTATTCCCGTCATCACGACGCCTTCTATCAGTTGGCGTTGGAAAAACGCGAACAGTATCGCCGGAATCACCGACATAAACACGCCGCCCGCCATACGCATATTAGCCTTGTCGAGAGCGCTGTCTTTGTTGGTCGAGTCGAGAAACAGCACGTAAGCGAGCGTTCTCGGCGCCTTGGAACTGTGCATATAGATAAGCGGTCCGTAGTAATCGCCCCAATACGCGATAAAGACGTTTATCATAACGTATATGAGCACGGGCTTGCAAAGCGGGAGCATTATGCTCATATACCGCCTGAAAGCGTTTGCCCCGTCGATTTTCGCCGCGTTGTCCATATCTCTCGGTATGCCCATCATAAACTGGCGAAGTAAAAAGATATACATCGCTCCGCCGCCGAAAAGGTTGGGGATCGTAAACGGATAAAGAGTGTCTATCCAACCGAGTTTGGCGTATATGACGTACAGCGGCAACTGCGTTACCACCGCCGGAAGCATCATCGTGCCGAGCATTACGGCAAACATAACGTTTCTGCCCGTCCATCTCAGTTTCGCGAACGAAAACGCTATGAACGAAGCCGAAATCGGTACCGCGATAAGGTCGAACACTATTATCTTCATCGTGTTGACCGTCGCTTTGAAATAGCCGTTTTCCCCGAACAGTTTCACGTAATTTATAAACTGCGGAACGGCGGGAACGAGAACTATTTTCGGATCCCTTACTTCTTCGCTCGTCATAAGACTTTTGCTTACCATAAAGACGTACGGAAGAAGAAATATCACCGCGAGAACGGTCATCAGCGCGTAAAGAGCCGCGCTGACGGCTATCTTGTGTCGTTTCGCTCTCCTGTTTTGTAAATACAATATCTCTGTCGATTCCACTCAGTTCTCCTCCCCGTAAAACACCCATTTGCTCGTCCTGAACAGAACGAAAGTTATGAGCGCTATCACTACGAGCATTATCCAGGAGAGAGCCGACGCGTATCCGATATTGTCCCGAGCGAACTCGCGGTATATCATTACCCCGTACATATACAGGCTGTCGTCGGGTCCCCTGCCGTCGCGCGAAGCGAACGTGAGCGTACCCGTATATTGAAGCGTGCCTATGACGGACATTATCATATTGTAAAATATCATAGCCGTCGACATCGGTATGGTTATATGCACTAACCTATCCCACGCGTTGGCGCCGTCGAGCGAAGCCGCTTCGTAATAATGTTTTCCTATATTCTTGAACGCGGAAAGCCACAGTATCATACCGCTGCCTATGCTCCACATATTCATAAAGAATACCGAGCCCAAAGCGGTTTTCGCGTCGTTGAACCAGGCGTAAGGTCCGAGCCCGACCCAGCCGAGCACTTTATTGAACACGCCGAAAGTCTGGTCGAACATATCCTTCCACAAAAGTCCGCTCGCGACGGCGGGAATCATACAAGGAAGGTAATAACATATCCTGTACGCCTTTACCCCTTTGAGCGACGTGTTGACGAGAAGGGCGAGAAAATACGACGACACGAGATTGAGCGGTATCGACACGACGGTATATATAACGGTGTTTTTGGTGACGAGCGCCACCC
>CAMNIW010000225.1 GCA_946540675.1 uncultured Clostridia bacterium
ACGGCGAAAACAACGGTCTGAATATCATTCCCGACTACTGCTTCGATATCTTCCGCTATAACAATGCGAAAATGCTCGAAAACGTCTTCTTCGCCGAGGGATTGACCTATATCGGGCAAAACGCCTTCTACTATCAAAGAAATATCCCCCGTCTGAACTTGCCCGCAAGTTTGGAAGAAATCGATTGCAACGCCTTCTACGAATGCGAAGCCGTCATCGAACTTACCTTCGGGGGAGAACAAAGCAAATTGAGAATTTTGCACGCAAACGCCTTCGGCAACCTCGTTTCTCTCGACTCTTGCACCATCACGAGCCCCGTGTTCGAGAAATACGGTTCGGGCGTGTTCCGCGGTTGCGACCGTATGAAATGCGTCATCTTCGAGAACGTCACCGCCGCGCCGAAAGGGTATTTGAAAAAAGAAAGGACCAACGCGAAAGGAACCGACCTCGAAGTCGTGATACAACATAAACAGGCGGACTTTTTGTACGCCACAGGCGAAGCCGGATTGAAAGAGGGCGGCGTCAACGCCGACGACGACAACGACCAAGCCAAGACCTACTCGTCCCCCTTGCGTATCTTCTGCCCCGACAACCTCGTGGACGCCTTCACCGAAGAAATGAAACTCGGCAAGGAAATGGAAGCCGGAAGCCACAGCACGGGTACGAGCGTGTACAACAGCCAAGTCTTCGTGCATTCTCTTGCCAACTATAAAGATTATTCCTTTGAATACGACGGCAAGACCTATACCGTCAAAGTCGCCGTACAGGAAGTTTACCAAGCCATCAACGGCAACGCAACGAAAGTCAAACTCGGGTATTCGCTCGTGTATTGGTCGGAAAGATCGGAATATATGCCGCTGCCTACCGCAGACCAACTGAACCTTTCGGGCGGCAGAATCATCGAGATCGCTCACTATGCGCTTCCCACCAGCGTCAAACACGTCTATATCCCGTCGGATTATCAATACATTTCACATAACGCTTTCGACAGCTGCTCCGCGCTCGTGAACGTGGAATTTGAAGACATCGACACGCTGAAATATATCGGCGACTACGCCTTCTTCGGTACGGGAATAAAGAACTTCGTCGGCGGCGAGAGCCTCGAAGTCATCGGACAATACGCCTTCCAGAGATGCTTGTCGCTCGAATGGGTGGATCTGTCGAAAACGAAGATCGTCAATACCAAAAACGGCAGTATCAAGACGAGAGATATGTTCAAGTACGAATACGAACTGAAAGACGAAAAGGACGATTACAGAAACTACTTCGGGTACGGTATCTTCAAAGGCTGTCGGAACCTTGTGTGGATCTATTTGCCGAGAGATATCAGACAGATCCCCACGGCGGCGTTCACGAATTGCGTCAACCTGGAGACCGTCATTATCCCGACGAAGAAAGACCATATCAACGCCAGTACGTCCGCTACCGACGACGACGCGTTCTACCAGTACGGACAACCGAGAACGGTTTTCGAGCCGTCCACCGTCTATAAACTTACGCTCGTCGTAGACGCGGGCGCAGTCAACGTACACGAAGATTTGTTCGACGGACCGGAATATCTGATCATGTCGGACGAAACCACCAAACGACCGGAATAAAAAAAGGAGAGAAGATAAAAAATGGAAAGACTACTGACGCCTTTCGGCGAAAAATTGAACAAAGATCTGCCGTTGAACGATTACCCCCGTCCGCAAATGGCGAGAGACAGTTTCATCAATTTGAACGGACGCTGGCAATACGCCATTTTGAAAAAAGATGAGAAATTAAAAGACTACCAAGGCGAAATTATCGTTCCGTTCAGCCCAGAAAGTATCCTTTCGGGCGTGGAAAAGATCGTGAAAGACGACGAAGCGTTGTATTACGGAAAAGAATTCGAGTTCAGAAAGACGAACGACCGCGTGTTGCTCCATTTCGGCGCGGTGGATTATCTCAGTAAAGTCACGTTGAACGGCAAAGAAGTGGGCACGAACAGAGGGGGATATTATCCCTTTACGTTCGATATAACGGACGAAATACAAGACGGCAAAAACGTTTTGGAAGTGGAAGTGACCGATCCGACCGAAAAAGGACACCAGGCGCGCGGCAAACAAACCACCGCTCGCGGGGGCATTTGGTATACGCCGCAGTCGGGTATATGGCAAACCGTTTGGATAGAAGAAGTGCCGAATAACTTCATCGCGCGGATAAAACTCGTGCCGGATATCGACAAGGACGAATTGAAAGTCGAATTGATCTTCGCGAATTTGATCGAAAAGGCGACGTTTACCGTCTTCGACAAAGGGGAGAAGAAAGCGGAAGTCGAGAGCGAAAACGGCGTAGCCGTGATAAAATTGAGCGACTACGAACTGTGGAGCCCCGAAAACCCCTATTTGTACGACCTTGTTATTAAGACCGAAACGGACGAAGTGAGATCCTATTTCGGAATGCGGAAATTCTCGGTGGGGAAGGATGAAAAAGGCGTTTCGAGAATGTTCTTGAACAACAAACCCTATTTCCAGAACGGCTTGCTCGACCAGGGCTATTGGAGCGACGGACTGTACACCGCGCCGAGCGACGAAGCGCTCGTCTACGACATTCAAACGATGAAAGATATGGGCTTCAATATGCTCCGTAAACATATCAAGATCGAACCCCTTCGCTGGTATTACCATTGCGACAGATTGGGTATGATCGTTTGGCAGGATATGGTAAGCGGCGGTACGAGAGAAAACGGAAAGT
>CAMNIW010000226.1 GCA_946540675.1 uncultured Clostridia bacterium
GAAAGCTGGGCGACCACGACCGAAGGCGCGGATATGGTTGAGATCAGGGGAACGGAATACTTCAAGAACACCGTCAACCCCGTTCTTTGCCAACAAGGCGACAAACTCCCCGTCAGCGCGTTCACCCCGGACGGCGTTGTACCCGTCGGCACGACGAAGTACGAAAAACGCGGAACGGCAGTCAAAGTTCCCACGTGGGATATTACGAAATGTATTCAATGTAACCAATGCTCGATGGTTTGCCCGCACGCGGCTATCCGTCCCGTATTGAAAACGCCCGAACAACTCGCCGGCGCTCCCGAAACGTTCGTCGTGAAAGACGCTACGGGCTATAAGGGATACAAATTCAGAATCCAAGTCAGCCCCTACGACTGTACCGGTTGCGGATCCTGCGCGAACGTTTGCCCGTCCAAAGAAAAGGCTCTCACGATGATCCCGATCGCGGACGCTATCGCAAAAGACGCGAAGAACTGGGAATATGCGGAAGCGCTTCCCGAAAACGACAAAGTCTATAAGGACGACAACGCCAAAGGCGCGCAATTCAACAAACCTTTGTTCGAATTCAGCGGCGCTTGCGCGGGTTGCGGCGAAACGCCTTACGTTAAACTCGTTACGCAACTCTTCGGCGACAGAATGATCGTTGCGAACGCGACGGGCTGCTCCTCTATTTACGGCGGCTCCGCTCCTACCTGTCCTTACACCGTCAACGACAAGGGACACGGCCCCGCTTGGGCAAACTCCTTGTTTGAAGACAACGCCGAATTCGGTTACGGTATGAACCTTGCGTATACGCAAAGACGCGCGAAACTCGCCGAAAACGTAACCGCTTTGAAAAACCTCTTCCTTGAAAAAGGCAAAGAAGAAAAAGCGGCTGTTTGCCAAGAATGGCTCGACAACATGAACGACGCGAAGGGAAGCGAAGCCGCTGCGGCGAAACTTCTCGAAATCGTTGAGAAACCCTGCAAGGATCCCGATTGCGCGGGCGCTCCGCTCAAGAAAGCGATCCTCGACGAAAAAGACTGCCTCGTCAAGAAATCCATCTGGATCTTCGGCGGTGACGGCTGGGCGTACGATATCGGTTACGGCGGCGTAGACCACGTGCTCGCTATGGGCGAAGACGTGAACATCCTCGTTCTCGACACCGAAGTTTACTCCAACACCGGCGGTCAAGCCAGCAAATCCACGCCTACCGGCTCCATTGCGAAATTCGCGGCAAGCGGTAAGAGAACCAAGAAGAAAGACCTCGGCATGATGGCGATGAGCTACGGTTACGTTTACGTCGCGCAAGTCAGCATGGGCGCAAACATGGGTCAAGTCGTTAAGGCGATGAAAGAAGCCGAAGCATACCACGGTCCGTCCATCATCATCTGCTACGCTCCTTGTATCAACCACGGTATCAACATGGGCAACAGCATTGCGGAAATGAAGAAAGCCGTTGACTGCGGTTACTGGTCGCTCTATCGTTACAACCCGACGCTCGCCGACGAAGGAAAGAACCCCTTCACGCTCGACAGCAAAGAACCGACCGGAGACTACAAGGCGTTCTTGCTCGGTGAAACCAGATACACCAGCTTGAAGAAATTGTTCCCCGACGCCGCAGACAAACTCTTTGAAATCAACGAGAAAGACGCTGCGGAACGCCGTGAAAAATACAAGAACATGGCTAAGAACGACTAATCCGTTCCAAAATCAAACAAAAAAAGCACCCGAATTCGTTTGGGTTCTTTTTTTTACTCCTAACAGCCCCTCTTCCCGACGCGCCTTTACGCCGCTTTTCCGCTTCTTAACGACCGTTCGTCCGTACGCCGCAATAAACGCCATTTACGCCCTTATTCTCATTTCACACTCTTCCGCGCCCGTCCGCACTCTTTCTATCTCCCCTATGCTGTCCTGCGCTTTTTACCGCTGCGCTATACGACTATTGCGACAAGGCGAGCGATTCCATGCGCTATCACTCCACAAACTTTGGCTCCATACGCTACGGCTCCACGCGTTATCATTCAACGTAAACGGCGAAGAAAGACTCTTTACATTTCTTTTTGTCGTGTTTTGGCTGTTTTCTTTTGTTTTTATTGATTTTTGCGCATATTTGAGTGACGGAAAAGGCAAAAAAAGAAGATTTCGGGAGAATGCGAAATCTTCGTCCAAAAATTTTTTTATTGTTTCACGTGGAACGTTATTTTGGGGTTATTTTTCCAAAAATGCAAAAAACGATAGGCAACCGCGCGAAATCTCTTCAAATGCAACATCAAATCGGTCGGAATACCACGGATCGGCGATGTCTCCGCCCTCGGGTGTAAAGTCGAGAAGACGCTTTATTTTCTTTTCGTCGTCTCTTCCGCCGAAGTTTCTCAGCGCGTTTATCGTATTGTATTGTTCCATTACGATGAAATAATCGTACTTGTCGTAGTCTTCTTTCGTCAAGCGGACGGCTCGGCGATTTTCATCGAAGGGCACGCCGTGGCGAGCAAGTTCCTTTTGCGCCGGGTAGTAGATGTGGCACCCGATCTCTTCGCTGCTTGTTGCGGACGAACGAATGAGATACTCGCTCTCCTTCCCCGCCTTTTTCACAATGTCTTTCATAATAAACTCCGCCATGGGCGAACGGCAAATGTTCCCGTGACAGACGAACATGATCTTCTTCATTCTTTCTCCAACGTCTTTTCCACAAAGACTTCATAGGTTTTCAAATTGCAAATTTTTACGGTCTCTCC
>CAMNIW010000227.1 GCA_946540675.1 uncultured Clostridia bacterium
TATTTTTGACGAAGGCAAACGTTGCGTGTACTGAGTACTCGCAGTGCAGGCTTCGTCAAAGCATACGCAAAACTCTGCTTTTTTCCGTTTATAAAAACAAACGGTAAGCAACAAGTGCCTACCGTTTTTATTATTTCGTTTTGCGTATGCGTAAAGGTTCCCCTTATACGTTGCCGAACTCCCCGGGGTAGGTTACGCGACGGACTATTACCCCGCTTTCAGCCCATGCCGTCAAATACGCTTCCTTGTCTTCCCTGTTCACGTACACCAAACAATTCTCCGTCTCCGTCCCGTTTATCAAATCGAATTTCCCCACCGTCGTGAACTGTATGGAGTTTTTCTCCACCGTCGGTATCCCTTGCACGCTCGTCAAGTCGATTTTTGTCAAACTGTTACAATTCAATATAGACATATAGGCGATTTGGGTAACGTAAGTCGGCATTTTGAATACCTTTAACGACGAAATGACGTTCTTCTCTTCGAGGTTGACCGCACGCGTATTGATTCTTCTTATTTTGTCGCCGTACGGCAAAACGGAAAGGTCGATCGTTTCGGCGCTCTTGTAGTAGTCCCCCACTTTGATGCGTTCGTAGCGTTCGTAGAAGTAGGTGTTTTCGTCGAATTTCAGCAAGGTATGCACGCCGAAATTGACCGCGCCTTTTTCTGCCACGGTAACCGTTACCGCCGTGCAAAAACGGTCTTTGTAAAACGGATTATTCGCTTTGTATTCGTCTATTGCGTTTTCGGGCACGACAAGGCAAACGCCCACGCTGTCGCGGAACGCTTCGTCGCCGATTTTTACGCCCTCTTTTCCGAAGTAAACGGTCATTTCCGTTTGATCTTCACCGTTGAACGCGCCGTCGGCTATCAGCGTCGTACCGCTGTCGAGCGTAACTTTCCCGATGGAAAGTTTTCCGTTTTGATTATGGCACTTATACAAAATGGAACCGATATAGACGACGTAAGGACTTTTCCCGATGGTTTTATTGTAGATACCGCATTCGAGAAACGCCGCTTTTTCGCACGAACGAACGTTTTGCGTGCCCGTAACTTTATTCAGATCGGTACAGCGATAAAAGGCGTACGCGCCGATATCCGTTACCGAAGAAAAGTCCGCTTCTTTGATTTTCGTCAAGCCGAACGCGCCGTATTCGATTTCTTTCAACGATTTGGGTATTCCGTTCAAAATAAGAGATTTGCACCCGTAAAAAGCGAACGCGCCGATATCTTCCACGCTGTCGGGCAAGTCGATCTCTTCCAGCTTTTCGCACGCCACGTCGCCGGCTTTGACCGTCGGCTCTTTCTCTTCGTCTTCCGCTTCCGTCACTTCGGCGTAGCCGAACGCAAATTTTCCCACGGAAGAAAGGACGCTCCCCGTTTTTATTTTCACGCGTTTCAGATTTTCGCACCCGGCGAACGCAAAATCGCCGATACGCGTATACGTCGCCGGAATGGTCACGCTCGTTAAAATCGTATCTTCGGCAAACGCGCCGTCCGCTATGCCCGTTACCTTTTGCCCTTGGGGCGTTTCTTCGGGAAATTCGAGAACGGAATGAGGCAAGTTCATAAACATCAGTCCGCTTACTTCGCCGTATCCGTTGAACGTAAACGGATTGTTCAGTTCCGTCGCCTTGCAAAATAAGTCGAGATTTCCGTTTACGGTTTCGTTTCTGTTCCACTTTTCCAGGCACGCTTTGTCTTTATACCATCCGTCTACCGAATACCCCCTGTGCGTCGGCAACGGCTCGCCGATCGTATCGCCTTCATAATAAGACGCAACTTTGAAAATTTCCTCTTCCAACCCCACGTCTTGATAATTACTCATACGGAACGTCACTTCGTATTGTTTCAAAATCGAATAATCCGTCTTCTCGTTCCCCCCGACGTCCGATACGATGAGGATCGCTTCCGCTCTCTTGTCTCCCGACGTAACGTAAATCTTCGTCATCGTTCCCGAACGTAAGCCTTTGAGCGACTTCCCGTCTTCCTCGACGCTCGCCACCGTGTCGTTCTCCACCGATAAAACGTACCCGTTCCCCCTCGGTCTGATCTTTACGCCCGGCTCGATCGTCTTCCCTTTCTCCACGTAATACGTCTCTTGCTCAAAAGACAATGCGTAACTGTCGCACGCAACGCACGCAAGACAAATCAAAAACAATATACACGCCAAAAGTGCCGCTTTCGTTTTCATCGCGTATAAGTATACCATATTTTTACGCGCGTGTACAAGAGATAAGGTCTTTTTAAGGAAAATACTCCCTTTTTTGCGATAATATCTTGCGCTATGCGCCGAAAATCAAACCGACAAAAATTTTTTTGAAAAATCTGAAACTTTTTTCATATTTTCGCTTGACAAGTTAGCTGTGTCTAACGTATACTGTACTCGTACAAAGGTTCCTTGCCTTTGTAAAGAGCCTCACTCGGGCGTACGGTAAAAAGCGTTACTCCTATTTTCTTGTTGATTCTGTTTGTGATTTCCATTTTTCGCTTTGTGGATAGACCGTTCGCCCGAGTTTTTTTATAGGGACGTGCAGGAATCGGTGATTTACGTTTTTTTGACATAAATAAATCTAAAACAAATAAAATTTTTATTTCACTTAAAAAAGCGGAATAAGAATAGAGTCAAAAAAACTTGCGCGAAAGGCTCGTCTACCGTACCAAGTACGCCTACGCTCCCCTTTCGGGCAAAATCCCTCGATCCT
>CAMNIW010000228.1 GCA_946540675.1 uncultured Clostridia bacterium
GCTGGTCCTGCTCCAGGAATTCCGCAAATCGCTCGAAAACTTCCGCAAGAGCGGTTATGCGCGAGTCGAGATAGACGGGTCGGTATACGATTTATCCGAAGACATAAAACTCGAAAAGAATATTAAGCACAATATTTCGGTAGTCGTCGACAGACTTGTCATAAAAGACGGCATAAGAAAACGTCTTACCGACAGTTTGGAGACGGCTCTTAAACTTGCCGAAGGACTCGTTGTCATAGAAAAAGACGGCGTAAGTAAACTCTATTCCACAAACTACAGCTGTCCCGATTGCGGTATATCTGTAGAAGAGATAGAACCGAGACTGTTTTCCTTCAACAATCCGTACGGCGCCTGTCCGGAATGTAACGGACTCGGATTTACTACCCGTATAGACGAAAAACTCATCATAGGAGACCCGAATAAAAGTTTGAGCGAAGGCGCTATGCGCGTAACCGGTTGGAATCTCGACAGCGGAGCGATGGCGGATATGCATATCCGTGCGCTTGCCCGCCATTACGGTTTCAGTCTCGATACGCCGGTAAAAGATCTTCCGCGTGAAATAGTAGACGTAATTCTTTACGGGACCAACGGCGAGAAGATAAATATGACTTACAGCACAAAGTCTTTCAGCGGCAATTATTATGCGAGATACGAAGGAATTATCCCCAATCTCGAACGTAGGTATAAAGAGACGACTAGCGATTATACGAAGAGCGAAATAGAGAAGTATATGGTCAACTCTACGTGTAAGCGATGCGGCGGAAGAAGGCTTAAACCCGAAGCGTTATCAGTAACCGTCGGCGGAGTAAACATATCCGACCTTTGCGATATGTCCGTCGTAAAAATGATAGGATTTATTAACGATCTTCGACTCAGCGAAACCGAGCAACTTATATCTAAAGCAATAATCAAAGAAATAAAAGCAAGACTTAAATTTCTCGAAGACGTCGGACTCGGTTATCTCACGCTTTCAAGGAGCGCGGGCACCCTTTCTGGCGGCGAAGCGCAAAGAATCAGACTCGCCACGCAAATAGGAAGCGGACTTACGGGAGTGCTGTATATTCTCGACGAACCGAGTATAGGTCTTCATCAGCGCGATAACGAAAAACTTATAAAAACGCTGATAAAACTTCGTGATTTGGGAAATACGCTTATAGTCGTCGAGCACGACGAAGACACTATGCGTGCGGCTGACTTTATTGTCGATATAGGGCCTAAGGCAGGCGTGCACGGCGGTAACATAATCGCGGCGGGAACGATAGAGGATATTTGCAATGCGAAGGATTCGATAACGGGCGATTATCTTGCAGGAAGAAGAAAAATCGAGATACCGGATTTCAGGCATCGTCCCGACGGCAGGTGGATCGAAATATTCGGAGCAAAGCAAAACAATCTCAAAGATATCGACGTAAAATTCCCAATAGGGCTTTTTACAGCGGTTACGGGCGTATCGGGGAGCGGAAAGAGTTCGCTTATCAACGAAGTTATGCTTCCCGTTATGTCCAACGAGTTAAACGGTTCTAAGATAAGATACGGAAACTGCGACAGGATAGAAGGCATACAGTATTTCGACAACGTCATTTCGATAGACCAGTCTCCGATCGGGAGAACTCCGAGAAGTAATCCCGCAACCTATACGGGCGCATTCACCCCGATAAGAGAATTGTTTGCGCAGTCCAACGACGCAAAAGAAAGGGGATATAAATCGGGCAGGTTTTCATTCAATATTCCCGGCGGAAGGTGCGAGAGATGTTCGGGAGACGGCATAATAAAAATAGAAATGCATTTCTTGCCAGACGTTTTCGTCCCTTGCGAAGTGTGTAAAGGCAAGCGCTATAATTACGAGACGCTCGAAGTAAAATACAAGGGTAAAAACATAGCGGACGTTCTCGATATGACGGTCGACGAAGCCGTCGAATATTTCAAGAATATTCCTAAAATTTTCAATAAAATCAAGAGTTTGCAGGACGTAGGATTGGGGTATATCAAACTCGGTCAGTCGTCGACGACGCTTTCGGGCGGCGAAGCGCAAAGAGTAAAACTCGCGACCGAACTGTCGAAAAGATCGACAGGCAGGACTTTGTATGTTCTCGACGAACCGACGACCGGTCTGCACAGTTACGACGTTGAAAAACTCATATCGATACTCAACAGACTGAGAGACGCGGGCAATACGGTGATCGTAATAGAACACAACCTTGACGTAATTAAGGTCGCGGATTACATCGTCGATCTCGGACCCGAAGGCGGCGACGCGGGAGGAACCGTGATCGCGAGCGGAACGCCTGAAGAAGTCGCGGAAACCGAAGGCAGTTATACGGGAGAATTTCTTAAAAAAATATTTGCGGGTAGATAAAATGATAAGAGATGATTTTAAGAACGTCAAGCAGGTGACGAAAAAAGAAAACAGAAAGAAAAAAGCGATGGGCGAACGCGCTTTTTACGCAAAACAGTTGCCTAAACTCAGAGATTTAACGCGTGCAATGACCTTTTCTACGGTTTTTACGCTTATATGTATGGCGCTTGTTTATGCGCTCGTATTATTGCTTTTCATATTCGGCAAAGATTACGCTCTTTACAAGTTTATAATTTGGTCGTGCGTTTTCGGGGCTGTCGCGGTATTCGCGCTTATCTGGTTCCTGTTTTTAAGACCTGCGAATTTCAGGAAGATAGAGAGATATAAA
>CAMNIW010000229.1 GCA_946540675.1 uncultured Clostridia bacterium
TCTTAGTGCGCGAGTATACGACGAGTTCGTATCCCGCTTCGAGCGCGCGTTGCGCGCACGCGCCCCCTATAACGCCGACGCCAATCCATCCGAGCTTCGGTTGTGCCATGATCTGCTCCTTTGTAACCGGCACGCTAATCTTACGCGAGCGCCGCATAGCGCTCTTCTATAGTATCATTGTTCATTTTTTACGCGCGGCGTCAAGGATATATTGTAAAGTTGTGCGATAAATATTGACCTTTGGCGAGGAACGGACAATCTTGTGTTTTTTTTCAAAATAGCGCTTGTCAAAAGACCAGGTCGCGATATAATGACGCACGTAGTTGACACGCGCGGGCGTGGCGGAATTGGCAGACGCGTCAGGTTGAGGGCCTGATGGGAGTTAATCCCGTGGAGGTTCGAGTCCTCTCGCCCGCACTTAACGACAACCCGGTTGGCTTAGCGGCGACCGGGTTTTTTTATCTTCGCGCGGCTGGACGTGCAGAATAGTTAGAACCGATATTTTTAGCGCTTGACCGATTCTTTTCTTTTTGTTATCCTCAACTACGCTCTATTGTCGTTGCCGAATCGCCGATGATAGGAACGCGTTTCCGGCGCTTGGCACGTCGCTTGGCGTTAGAAACGGGACTTTTTAGTTAAGGATCGAATAGTATGAGCCATTCCAATTCGCCCTTACATGGCGCGAAACGCTTTGCGACCCTGGCGCTACTCGCTGGCGCCGCGACCCTACTCGGCGCTGGATGCAAAGCGATGAACGAGAACCCTAATAACGAGCGGTTCTGGTTTCCGACGCTAGCGCCCCCGACTGCCGCTGAGCGCGAGGCGCGCGCCTCGAAATTCCTCGACGGCGGCGACCCCTATCTTGACGCGCAAGTTGGTCCGCGCTCCTTCGACACGCGTCCGCGCACATGGGATATCTCGCGCTCGCGCACCTCGCAGGTTCTGGGCGAGGCGCCCGATATTATTGACGATTGACGCTTCTTAATGTGAAGGCGTTCGACTAAAGACTGTAAGCGATTAATTAAAGGACGCGTCCTCAGACACAGGGGAGGGCGAGTCCTTTTGATTTTCATTCTTCTCTGATTCCTCAGCGCCATTGAAAGCGAGCGCGGGTAGAACGGGCTCCTTTGTGTCTTTGTTTTGCTCTTCTTCGAGCGCGAGCGGTTCTTCTATTGGGTTTGACACACGAGCAGACAAAGCGACGCGTCGCATGACAAAGGAGTTGTTTTCATTGGTAATGAAGTCGATTTCTTGAATGTAAGTCGGTATGCTTTTTGGTAGGGTAACGTCAACTTTTAAATCAATAGTAGCTCCTCCCGGAACTTCAATAGGTAGGTTGCTTGGTAGCGCGCATGAACAAGTTGAGTTTCCTCCGACGACTTTGATCGCTTTATCGGAAAGATTCCTGATGTGAAAGACCGCCTCAACTTTGGCGCCAGGTTCAAATGAACCCAGATCGAGACGTTCTGGGTAAAGAAAGACGGACTCGCCGCGAAGAAGCGACCCGAGAAAGCCCGTTGTTTCGGGATGCATCTTAATCATAAGATATCCGACGCCAATAAGCGCTAGCGCGAGCGTCAAACTTACGGCAAATTTTTTCTTCATAGAACGCAACCTTCCATTTCAACCTTTTTCTAGATCAAATCTCACTGCGATTTTCCAGCGCCGTCATGTTGATTCTTCCTGTTTCGTATTCTTGAAACGCGTCAACGCTATCCACATTCCTACTGTCAAGAGTACAAGACCAATCCCGCATAGCGTTATACGGTTCCATATCGTTTCGTCTTGAAACTCTGGTTCAGGAAAACCGTAGCCGGAAAGGTAAAACGGTTCTTCAGTTTTATCGGGGCGGTCGCGCACGTCGAGCGTTACGTCGCCAACGTGTTCGTATGACCTGTCAGAGCGCTTGACTTTTCCTTTATACGTGTGCTTGACAGGGAGTGGAAATTCGTCGGCGTTTATGTATTCTACTTTAATATTGTTTTTACTTGTTTCGTCGCCGTATTCGTATTGGAAACTTCCTTCGCTAGCGAGATAGTACTTTGAAATAAAGAGTACGTTTCCTGTAATATGAAGTGGTTTCCAAGTCTCTGCTCTTTTTGGGTCGTCTTGGACTGCCTCGTTGGTTAGTTTAACGTGGTAGTCGTCAAGTCCGTCATAAAGTGTCTTTAATTGGTATTCAAATGAAACACGGACAGCGGGAATATTTCCATATTGAGAAGAGACGTCTTTGAAATCAAGGATCTTGACTTTGTCGTCTATAAAAAAATTTATCAGCGAACATGTTGTTCCAGCAAACCATAATCCCGGGGCTAGATCTGCTACGACCACTTCGCTTATCGAATCTCTCGGGACGTCTTGCCGAGGAAAAACTAGTGGGAAACGCCAATCTTTCGTCGATCTTCGAGAGCCTACGGTTAAAGCGTCCCCTTTGAGCGGCGCATATCGATCAATGGACCATTCCTGCGTTTCTTCGTTACGTGTCAGTTCAAACTCGTATTGATGATTAGAGCACACAAGCCTATTGCAGTAGTTTTCAATGTAATGATCCTGAAAGAATGTGCTAAGGCATGGATAGGAGAATTGAAATGTGTAGTCTTCTCTGATCGTTTCACTGCCGTCGTTGAATGTAACGAGCCGTTGAACGCGCGCTTCCTTGTTG
>CAMNIW010000230.1 GCA_946540675.1 uncultured Clostridia bacterium
CGGAACTTCTTTTATAGAACTCAAAACGGATAAGCGCGTCTACACTTTCGACGCCTTGCCCGTCTTGCCCGCGTCTTTACCGGTTAAAACCAATACGGTATCATTTTTCTTAACTTTCATAGTCCGTTCTCCTTACAACACTTCGGGAGCAAGCGATATGATTCTCATGTAATCCTTATCGCGAAGTTCTCTCGCTACGGGTCCGAAAATACGCGTTCCCCTCGGTTGCTTCTGGTTGTCGATTATAACTGCCGCGTTGTCGTCGAATCTGATGTGCGTACCGTCGTTTCTGCGAAGCCCCTTGGTGCTTCTGACGATTACGGCCTTTACGACGTCGCCCTTTTTGACCGCGCCGCCGGGAGTAGCCGTCTTAACGCTGGCAACTATTACGTCGCCTATGTTTCCACATTTTCTGAACGAGCCGCCGAGCACTCTTATGCACATTATTTCTTTTGCGCCGGAGTTGTCAGCCGCTTTTAATCTTGTTTGCGGTTGTATCATTTAACTGCTCCTCCTTTAATTATTTAGCCTTTTCGATTATTTCGGCAACTCTCCAGTTTTTGTCCTTGGAAAGTTTTCTGGTTTCGACTATTCTTACCTTGTCGCCGATGCCGCACTCGTTATTTTCGTCGTGCGCTTTATACTTCTTGGACGATACGACCGTCTTTTTGTACAGGGGGTGCATCGCTCTCTGTTCAACGGTTACGACTACCGTCTTATCCATCTTGTCGGAAGTAACCAAACCGACTCTTTCTTTTCTTAAATTTCTCTCCATTTGTCTTACCTCCGCTGTTATACGTTCGCCTTCAATTCTCTGGCGCGTATCTCGGTCTTGATCCTCGCAATGTCCTTCTTGGTGGTCGCGATAACGTTGGGGTTTTCAAGTTGTCCGGTCGCGTGGCGGAAATGAAGGTTAAAAAGTTCTTCTTTCAAATCGGCTAACTTGGTAGTCAATTCGTCATTAGTCATTCCGTGAATTTCCTGCGCTTTCATGATTAACCTTCAACTCCTTCTGTTTCTTTTTCTCTCTTGACGAATTTCGTCTTGATGGGGAGTTTGTATCCGGCAAGTCTCATCGCTTCTCTCGCGACCGACTCGTCTATACCGCCCATTTCAAACAAAACTCTGCCCGGTTTTACAACCGCTACCCAGTATTCCACCGAACCTTTTCCGGAGCCCATTCTCGTTTCGGCGGGCTTCTTGGTTATGGGTTTGTGGGGGAATATGTCTATCCAGACTTTACCGCCACGACGTACGTATCTCGTCATGGCTATTCTCGCCGCTTCTATCTGATTGGAAGAAATCCAAGCCGATCCGTCGGCTACGAGCGCGTAATCGCCGTAAGCGATCTTGTTACCTTTGGTAACTTTGCCCGTCATTCTGCCGCGATGCTGCTTTCTTCTCTTAACTCTCTTAGGCATCAACATAATTACGCTTCGCCTCCTTCTCTCCTGACTTCACCGAGAATTTCACCTTTGTAAACCCAGACTTTTACGCCGATCGCACCGAAAGTGGTGTGAGCGGTCGCTACGCCGTAATCTATATCGGCGCGGAGAGTCTGAAGGGGAATAGACCCTTCGTGATAGGTTTCGCTTCTCGCTATTTCGGCGCCGTCAAGACGTCCGCCGCACGAAATTTTGACACCTTTCGCTCCCGCTCTCATAGATCTCGAAATAGCCTGCTTCATACTTCTTCTGAAAGACGCTCTCTTTTCGAGTTGAGCCGCTATCGACTCCGCGACGAGTTGCGCGTCGCAGTCGGGCTTTTTGATTTCGGTAATGTTTACCGCTATCTGCTTTCCGCCGGTGATTGCGGAAAGTTTCTTTTTCATAACTTCGATTTCGGCGCCCGCCTTTCCGATGAGAACGCCCGGACGAGCGGTCTGTATCGTGATGGCGATCCTGCCCGCCGCTCTCTCGATAAGTATCTTGGAAATGGCGGATTCATAATATTTGGTCTTTATGAATTTTCTTATTTCGTTGTCTTCTTTAAGGAACGCGCCGAATTGCTTTTTGTCGGCATACCACTGGGTATTCCAACCGTTTATTATTCCTACTCTTAAACCGTGTGGATTAACTTTCTGTCCCATAACGTCCTCCTTACTTGTTCACGTCGAGAATCACGGTGATGTGACTCGTTCTCTTCAGGATCCTGAAACCTCTGCCGTGAGCCATGGGCTGCATTCTCTTCAAGGTCGGTCCCTGATCCGCAAAGCATTCCGCGATTTTGAGATCGGCGGGGTTCATTCCGAGATTATGTTCGGCGTTCGCCGCGGCGGACATAACCACCTTCTTGACGGGAAGCGCTCCCGCCTTGGAAACGTTATCGAGAATCGCTATCGCTTCGTTTACGCTCTTTCCTCTTACGATGTCGAGAACGGTTCTTACCTTATAAGGAGATATCCTTATATATTTAGCGACAGCCTTCGGTCTTCTGTCTTTGTTTGCCTCAATTCTCTGAGTCTTTATTTTCATATTCTTAGCCATTTTACTACCTCTCACTTAGACGTCTTCGCGCCGGCGTGTCCCTTGAACGTTCTGGTCGGGGCAAACTCGCCGAGTTTGCCGCCTACCATATCTTCGGTCACATATACCGGAACGTGCTTTCTTCCGTCGTGTACGGCTATCGTATGTCCTTCCA
>CAMNIW010000231.1 GCA_946540675.1 uncultured Clostridia bacterium
CTTCCCCTTGATTGTCATCTTATGATTGTCGATCCGATCAGATACGTAGAGCAGTTCGCAAAGGCCGGTGCGGATTATATTACCGTACATTATGAAGCGTGCGGTGAAAAAACCGAAGAAACTCTTGCAAAAATAAGATCCGCAGGAGTAAAGTGCGGTCTTGCGATAAACCCCGATACTTCTTTGGATCTCGTTGAAAAATATATTCCGATATGCGATATGCTTTTGGTGATGAGTGTTTTCCCCGGTTTCGGGGGACAAAAATTCATTTCCGACGTATTGACGAAATGTGAAAAAGCCAGGAGTATTATCGACGCAAACGGCTATAACTGCGAAATCGAAATAGACGGCGGAATAAACGCCGAAACCGCGGCAAAAGCAAAAAACAGCGGGTGCGATATTTTGGTTGCGGGCAGTTCCGTATTCGGTTCCGATGATTATTCGTTTGCAATAAAACAATTAAAAATTTAGCAGAAAATATGAAATTTTTAATTATATTACGATATTGAACAATTCGGTCAGATCGCTTATTATATAATCGGCGGGGCTGTCAGCGTAGACCTTTTTCGATCTGTTTACAAGACAGGTTTTTACTCCGTTATTTATACCGAGCGGTATGTCGGACACGAGCGAATCGCCTATAATCAGCGCCGAATTTTTGTCGAAGTCGGGAATAGACGACGAAACCTTATTGAAATATTCCGCCGACGGTTTTGCGCAGTTCATTTCGTCGGAAATAAATATTCCGTCGATAATATCCGTAATGCCGGAGAGTTTGAGTCTGCCGCGTTGTACCGTACTTCTTCCGTTGGTTATTATGTATATTTTGAATCCCTTGCCGTGTAGCGCCGATAGGACTTCGACGCTTTCGGTAAACAGTATAGCCGTCGAAGCGAGTTTACTTTCGTAAGTTTTCGCAAATGACCGAATATCGAAATCGATGCCCGTAATTTCGCCGTATTCCTTGAAGCGGCTCGGAATTATTTCTTCTTTTCCTATTTTTCCGACCGAATACATATCCCAGTATTTTTGATTTATTTCGGAGTACAATAAATAATTTTCGGGTTTTGACGGCATACCGAACAGTTCGGACGTTTCTGTAAAGCATTTTTGCGCGGTCTTCGCGAAGTCGAATACGGTATCGTCCGCATCGAACAATAAAAACCTATATTTCATACGTTTATTTTAGCATAACAAACTTTTTGTGCAACGTATCGGGACTATATTTCTTGACAATTAAACTCAAAGATTATATACTGAATTAAGGTGCGATATGGCTTTTGAAATTACTAAATGTTATCCTGTCTGCAAAGATTTTATTTGGGGCGGATATAAACTAAAACAATACGGCAAAAAGACCGAAGCGGATAAAATCGCCGAGACGTGGGAACTGTCTTGTCATAAAGACGGTCCCTGTCTGACAGACAACGGTAAACTTCTGAGCGACGAATACTGAGGAACTTTTGGAAAAAACTGTGAAAAATTCGAAAATTTCCCTGTGCTCATCAAACTGATCGATTCCGCGGACAACCTGTCGGTACAGGTACATCCGAGCGACGATTACGCCATAAAAAACGAGGGTCAGTACGGAAAGACCGAGATGTGGTACGTCGTCGATTCCGAAGAAGGCGCGGGGATATATCTCGGTTTTAACCGCGACGTAAATAAGGATGAATTTATGGCTGCGGTCGAGGCGGGAAATCTTACCGATCTTCTCAATTTTTACGAAGTAAAAAAGGGGAAGTGGTACTTTATTCCGTCGGGAACGGTCCATGCCATCGGTAAGGGCGTCACTATATGCGAGATACAGCAAAGCAGTAATCTCACGTACAGGATTTACGACTATAAGAGAAAAGGCGCCGACGGAAAAGAACGCCCGTTACACGTTGAAAAAGCGCTTAAAGTCGCCGATTTTTCCAAATTCGACTATAAACCGTTCTCTAAACAAATCGGAGAAAAAACACTGATAGGCGCGTCGTCTTATTTTTCGACTTACGCGTTGCGCGTTGACGGTAAACTTACGTATGAGACGGACGGCAAGTCGTTCGTTTCGTTTACGTGCGTCGAAGGAAATGGGAAAATAGGCGACAGGGATATCGGAACTTGCGAAACTTTCTATGTCCCCGCAGAATACGGAAAATTCTCCGTTTCGGGCGAAATGACGGTTATTGCGGTTGAAGTAAGAAAGTATTACGTCGGAATAGATCTCGGCGGAACGTATATAAAGGGCGGAATTGTAGACGACCGCGGAAATATTATCGTTTCTGCGAAAGTTCCGACGGAAGTGAACAAAGGGTCGGAAGGCGTTATGGATAACATTGACGCGCTTATAAACACCTTGCTTGAATCTACGACGCTGAAAAAATCCGATTTGTCGGGTGTCGGTATGGGCGTGCCGGGAATGATAGACAGCAAAGCGGGAATAGTCGTTTATTCCAACAATTTCGACTGGGAAAACGTAGATATTGCGGGCGGGATGCAAAAAAGACTCGGACTTAAAATCAGGATTGCCAACGACGCAAACGTAGCGGCGCTAGGGGAGTCTGTTTTCGGTGCGGGCAGCAAATATGAAAATTGCGTATTATTGACTCTCGGAACAGGGCTCGGCGCGGGTAT
>CAMNIW010000232.1 GCA_946540675.1 uncultured Clostridia bacterium
GTTATACCGACGATGAGAACGGGTATATAAGGCGTATATCCGAAAAAACAGCCGTTTTCAAGTCGGCAAACACATCTTACGGCGTAGCCGTACTCGATCGGCTGTGCTCCGTCGCCGCAGAACTTTTGGTCGGATACGACGCAAATATTACCGAGATACATCACAGCGAGAAAAAAGACTCGCCTTCAGGTACGGCAAAAGAACTCTATAAAACGATCTCCGCCGCGGGCGGGGCGAATATCCGTCCCGAATCGATATATTCTTTAAGGTGCGGAAACGTCACGGGTGAACATAAGGTCGGGTTTTACGGTCAAAACGAAGCCGTAATATTATCGCATACCGCTTATTCCAAAGAACTTTTTGCCGACGGCGCGATAAAATGCGCCGAGTTTATCGTCGATAAACCCGCGGGACTGTACACGATAGACGATCTTATTTCGGATAAAATGAAGTCGCGCATATATAAGGGGTCGTCGCATTAAGCGACGACCCCTTCTCTTGTTTCGCATAAGATTTTTGCTTTATTTATAAGTTTTTACGTCTTATTTTTCAGCATTTCTCGGCTTTTCCGCGGTTTTATACCGTTTCGGTAAGGTTGCGCGCGGAATTAAGAACAAGCGCGCAATTCGCCGCAAGATTTATAAGCGCTGTCCACCACAGTCCGTCGACTCCGAAAACAAGTTTCATTACCGCCGCCAGCGCGCATAAAACAACCGTTTTCGATATCGCCGCTATCTTGTTTTGCTTTGCGGTCTTTTTTGTCCTTAAAGCCGATTTGAGCACGGACGGAACGGATTTGAGATCTCTGCCCTTTATCGACACCGTAGATCCGTCCGTAGAGCCGAGCCGTATCGCACAATCGGTTTTTCCGAGAGTTTCACCGTCGGCAGAATCGTCGCCGACGTACACCGCGGCGTTTTTAGCCGCAAAATCGGCTTTATAGTTTGCCGACGCTTTCGATACCGCCTTTTTGATATTGAGCCCGTTCTTTACGGCGTTCACCGCACGGGTCGAATCCGAACTCAACATAACGACTTCAAAAGGCGTATCTCCTTCGATTTCGGCGACCATTCCTTCCGCGTTTGCCCTGATATAGTGCGACAATATGACCGCTCCGACGTATTTACCGTCTTCCGCGACGTATACGACCGAATCGTCCGTGTCCGGTTCTTCGACGGAAATTCCTTTATCCGACATAAACTTCGCGCTGCCGACAAGTATTTCACTGCCTTCCGAAACGCAATAAACGCCGTTTACGTATACCCGCCTTTCGGATATTTCACCGCTTTCGCCGTTAGAAGAATAATTATCGACCGCCTTTGCTATCGGATGTTCAAGACCTTTTTCGGCGGTTTTAAGAAGACTTATCGCCTTTTCGCCGTTTCCGACCGTTGCCGCGACCGCCAGACCGTCCGTCAACACTCCCGTTTTATCGAAAACCACGGCCTTTTTATCTGCAAACGAAACGGTTGCCGACAACGACTCATAGTAAATATCCGCTTTCCACGCCCTTATCGCCGAAAACAGGCGGGCGAAGAATACGCTTTTTACGTATTCGGCGGTTATGCCGAAGGCAACGATCGCCGCGCCGATATACAAATATTTTTCGGTCAAAAGCGTTCCGTATTCAGATATTTTGAAAAACGGCGGCACAAAGGCAACGATTATGCCGACGGCTATTATAATCAAGTTGTATTTTAATCTCTTTGCCTTTGACTCTTTATTCGTAAGCGGTTCGTCTTCGCAATACCGCCTTAACTTTTCCGCCCTGTAAACGAGTTCCGCTTTCACGTTTTCGTCGGTTTCGGCTTTTGCCTTTTCTTCGGTCTTATCCGCCTTTGCAAGCACGAAATCTGTAATGACGCCTGCAAGATAGTCAAAAAGCGAATAAGAAAATACCAAAATACAGCCGGACAGCCTGTAACCCGTATACAGCAAAACAAACCCCGCCGTTACGAGCATAAGGTTTTCCGCAACGTATTTCTTCTCGAAAATCCCTACGATTATTCCGTAAAGTATCTCGTACCCCGCAAACACGAAGGCTATCATATATACCCACATTTGGGCGACTTCGTGTTTCCCGATCAAGGCGCCGACGATTATCAGTATCAGTGAAATACCTAAAACAACGGATTTTTCGATAAAATTCGCTTTCCGATCTTTTTTCTTATCATCTTTCGGATCTCGTTTTTCTTCCGCCCTGCCTTCTTCCGTCCCGATAACGTCGCCGCCTTGCGCCGTTTCTTCCGACGACTCGTTTTCGGCGTCGGCTTCGCTTTCTTCGGGCAATATCTCAACGCCGAGCGAATCGGCGATTTCCATAATTTTTACGTAGACGTCGTAATCGCTTGCCCACCTGTCTATGGAATAAGATATTTTCCCGTCTTCTACCGAAACGCCAGTGATCCCTTTTATGTCTTTTGTCTTATCCTTAATAGCTTCGCAAACGGTTTTTTCGTCTTCGTCCTTGAAGTCAATCGGATAAGTGAAACTTCTTATTTCTTCCATCGACTTTAACTCCGCCATTATTTACCGTTTTGACCGCGAAAAACGCCGTCAAATAACTTTACCTGTAATTATTGTCAATTATCCCGTCAAATAACCCAAAGAT
>CAMNIW010000233.1 GCA_946540675.1 uncultured Clostridia bacterium
CGCGACGGTTTTTTGACCGCCGTCCGCCTCGCGTTCCCCTTCGAGAAGTTTTAATCGCTGACTGCGTCTGGTGAATTCGGCTTCCAACTTCCCGTAAGCTTTAAGAAGCGACTCCGCGTCTTTGAATTTTCCGAAAGCGTTTACGCCCGCCGTCGCGCCCGTATCCTTTACCGCCTCCGCGGATTGCGCCGCCGCGTTTCTTTCTTCACCGAGTTGCTCCATAACAATTCCTCCCGCTTATTTATTTAACGTCTTTTTCTGAAAGCCTTGCGGCTATCCTGTCTTTGTGTTCTTTAAGGTGTGCGAGCGCGTTTTGTTTTTTCACCGCGTCCGCCCGCGTTTCCGCGCTTTCGGCGGAAAGCAGATATCTCGTGTGTTCGGTGACGTGTATTTCGTCATCGTCGTAATCTTCGACGGGTATCGCTTCCGCAAATCCCGTGACGTTTTCGCTCTCCGCCCTGTTTATCTGCAAACTCTCTACGTCGAGAGCGTTGTCTATCGAGCCGAAACCGAGAATTTCGAGAATTTTAGCCTTTGTGCGCTCGCTCATTTTTCCCGTCGCGTCGCTTAATATACCGGCGTTTACGAGTTCGTATATCGCCGTCTTCTTTTGCACCGGAGTGTACGAAAATTCGCTCTCCGAATCGAACGTCACGTCGTCGGAAGAAATATCCGACTTGTCGAAATAGTAGAGTTCGACCTTGCCCGCGTCGCCCGCGACCCTGAGCAGTCTCGTCTTTGCCGCGAACTGTTTGAAAAGCCTTACGGTGTGCTTTGCGACCGATTTTACGGCGCGTTTAAGGTTATCCGTTACCGAAGACAGCCTTGCGTCGTCCTGCTCTATCAGAAGTTGCAGAGCCGTCCCCGAAGACAAATTGCTGTTTACCGCCGAGTTTCTCGAAAATTCGCTGACGCCGCTTATGAGAATAAACTCGTTCATAAGGCGTTCTTCTTCGTATATAAGTTCGCTCGGGATACTGCCCACCCCGACGACCTGCGGCGGTCGGCTCCCCTGACGGTAGACTATTATCTTGCCGGGGGAAAGCCCTTCTTCGGCGAGTTCGTCCGCGTCGACCGAGCCGTCTTCCACCGCGACCACGCTCATCGACAGCCTGTTCATAAACTCCTGTTTGCGGTTTTTGACAGCGTTGTACGATCTCTGGACGGGTATCAGCCGTTCTATCACCGACGAGCCGAAAAAACTGCCCGCCTTGGTTATGGACACCTGCTTTATAAACGGGTATTCGCGCCTGCCTTCCGCGCCGTTGACGTACGGAAGTTCGCCCGTATAGAGAAGTTCGTCGCCGGCGACCGCCGTCAGCCTGCCGCCGGGATAAAGTTCGGACGGACGCTCGAATTTCTCGATGACGAGAGTCGCGTCGTGCAAAACGGTCTTGCCGCTATCGCCGCCCGCGACCGAAAAAACGTCTACGTCTTCGCCTTTTACGTCAACTCCGTATATCGCCTTGACGTCTTTTACGCGCATGGCGCGCGCCCTTATGACGCTTTCGCAGTCGTCGAGCCTTTCGGCGCAAAGCGAGTCGGGGAATATTTCGAAGGGCGAGACGACTTCGACTTTCACGTCGCCTTCGTAAACCTTTTTGCCGTCCGTTTCCCCGAGATATTTGCCGCCGAAACCGTCCCAGGAAACTTCGTAAAACGCCGTTCCGCACGTTTCGCTCCAAAGTGTCGCCCTGTGCACCGCGTCGCTTACGTCTATTCTCGAAAAGGTGGAGTTGAGAAGAGCCGTCGTGAGTTTAGCCGTCTTTACGTCGGCTTCTTCGGCTCCCGCCGCCCTTACGCTCATCACGGGCGATTTCGCGGTGAGTTTGGATATTCTCGCGTCGATTATCGGCGCGATGTGGTTATAGGCGTTGCGGTTTTGCCAGAAGTAATACTTCTCTTCTTCTTCGACTTCGCCGCGAGCCGTTATCTCGCAGTATTGGTTACCCGAAAGATAGTTAAGGTTTAACTGCCACTGCCTTTCGATATCTTTTCGCTCGTCGCGGCGGCGTTTGAAATCTTCCTTTACCGCCCGTATAAGATCTTCTTTGAATGCGTCTTTTTCATATACCGTTTTATCTTTTTTCATATTTTTTATCCGCCTTACCGTATATTTCGGCAAGAGAGCCGAAGAGTTTTTTTGCGCAGTCTTCGCAAAGGTTTGCCTGCGTTTCGCCGTTTTCTTCAATGCTTATCGACGCGAGATTTTCGCACCCCTTTACGTCGCACACTATCGGATATTCCGTCTTTTTCGTCGTCATTTTTACCTTTCTCCGTAATTATTTTCAATAGTCTTTTCTTTTCCGTTTCGAGTTGCTCGTCCGACATCGCCGCGAGATCTTCCGTTCCTTCCATTTCGAGCAGGAGTTTTGCCGCCGAGACGTCGGGCGGAACGTTCTTTTTGGTTATCTTCTTCCTGACGAGTTTTACGTCTTCGCCTTCGCCCGCGTACTCTTCCACCGTTTCTTCGGCGTCGTAGCCGAGCGCGCGTTTGACGAGAGCCTGTTTTACTTCGTCTATGCCGTTCATTTCATCGTCTGCCCCTCCTGAGTCTGCGCATAAGTTTTTCCTTGTCTTT
>CAMNIW010000234.1 GCA_946540675.1 uncultured Clostridia bacterium
GTCCACGGCGGTACCGAGCGAGCCGTCGTATATCTTCATTTCGCCCTTGGAAGACGAAAATATCACCACGTCCGTCCCGTTGTAGTTATAGCATACGCCGACGGGCGGTTCGGTGTACGAAAGCCCGTTTATCTTTACCGCCGCGGATTCTTTGAGTTCGTATATAAAGCCGTCCGCCGCCGAATAGAACAAAAGTCTGTCGTCCGAGCCGCGAATCTTGTCCGAACGCTTGTAAAAATAGAACTTTACCGCACCGCGCGGCACCGCCGCATACTTCGGGCAAAGCGAAAAACCTTCGGTAGGTCGCATATCTCCGCGGCTCAGGTCGAAGTTGTACGACGTTTCCGCCGCGAGATAGCCGCCGGCGTCGCCCGAAACGCGAAGATCGGTCTCGCCGACCGGATTTATCCTTACCCTTGCCGTCCGCTGCTTTTTCAGCGCGAGCCTTCTCATAATCCCCAGTCCCTCCTTGCCTTTATTCTTCGCGAAGAGAACTTGGGAGTCCTTTCCGCGGAACGCCTGAATTTTACGTCGAAGTTTTCGGCTTCGTCGTACCTGCCGCAAAGCATACAGTACTCCGCCGCCGTCGCGTATACGAAAGCGAGTTTGCCTATCCTGCAATTTTCGTATAGAAAATCGCCGTCCATACCGTCTTCGGCAGGACAGCAATATATCTCTATCGCCGCCGTATCGCTCGGCGTATCTACGTAGTCGGCGTGCGCGGAAAATCCGAGTTCGCCGCCGCCTTTACCTACGGCGCGCAGTATCTTGATCACGGACACGCCGAGATCGGAATAATATACCCTGCCGCCGCTTACGGGAATAGTCCTTTTTTGCGGCTCGTAATCGTAGGCTATATTCCGTTCGGCAAAATAAAACCCGCGAAGAAGAAGGGCGGCTTTCGCCGCCGCGTCTTCGTCTCCGTCTTCTTCGGCGGAACGTATAATTTCCGCAAGTTCCTTATTTTCGACGACTTCCGCCGTCTGAGCGATAATTTCTCTTATCTTCATTTATATGTCCTCCGAAAAAAGATCCCGTCAGGTCTCGTTTATACCCGTTATCATCGCCTGTCCGCAAGGTCTGGTGCAGATAAGGTCGGCGTATTTTACGAGAGTGGCGGTGTAAGTGGGTTTGCCCGCTACCTGCTTTATCACCCTGCCGTCTTCGCCTTCGAGCCACTTCCAGTCGCAAAGTTGATGGAGAGTGAAGTCTTCGGTGTTGAGAAGGTACATAGTGTTGTTCGGGCAGAATCTGTCGGCTATGATGGGAATACCGTTGTAACTCATAGCCTTGAAACCGCTTTTGAGTTCCATCGTGTTGACGTCTCTCTTATAGTTGTTGAGATACTTCATATACGACCTTCTCACGCCCGTCGAACAAATTATGAGATTTATCTTTCCTCCGACGGTCTCTTCTATGTGGTCGATAGCCGTTTGTATAGCGTGTTCGGTAAGATTGCCGGCAAGGTTGCGCATATAGGGAACGAGCCACTTGTTCTTGCTCCTGTCGAGCCCGTAAAGCGTACCCGTGTCCTTGAATATGGCGCCGAGACCGGTTATTTCCTGATTATACGAACCTTGTACGGTCATAAATCCTCCTATCGTCTGCGCGCCCGAAGTTATCTTCGTGCCGCCGAGAGTGACCGTGCCGTTTACCCTGTCGAAATCGACTATTCTTCTCGGAGAGAAATCGGTCTTGTTGCCGTCCGCGTCGTATACGTCGACCAAAAGTCCGTCGACGAAGTTCTTGACGTTGGTGACGGTAAAGGTGTTGTCGGTCACGGCGGTTATCTCGCCGAGTTTGCCCGACCCGTCGCCGAAAAGCATTCTTCCGAAGTTGAACGAAGCGGCCTTTACGAGTCCTTCCATTTCGGCGTTGAGAAGATTTACGAACGCTCCGGCGTCGTTTTCGGACGCGCGCATAGCCTTGTCGCTTATCTCTATCGTGCCGTAAAGATTTTTGAGCGTAGTGACGAACTGCCCGTAATTGTTGCCCGCGGCTTCGGGAAGATCTCCGTCTTCCGTGCCCGCGCCGACGCCGCCGTTGAGTCCGTGCTGCGCCACTCTCCTTATCTCCTTGCCCCATACGTCGGCGGTGCTCTGTTTGATCTCCGCGAGCAAGGGGTTGGATTCGGTGTTGAGTTGTTCGGTTATTACGCCGAGATACAGAGTTTTGAGCGCGTTATCCGCGCTTTCCATAGTGACCATTTGTCAAAATTCTCCTTTTGATTTCAAATATTGCTTAGCGAGTTTTCCCGCTTCTTCGAGCGTTTTCGGTCTTGACGGCGGAGTTACCACCGCAAGACCGCCGCCGAAGTTGACTTTCGGCTTGGAATCGAGAACTTCTCTGAGATATTCGCGGACGACTTCTCTTCTTTTCTCTTCCGACTTGAACTCGTCGGACGGAAAAGCCGATACGTCCGGTTTGTTTTCCGCCGCGGCGAGTTTTTCTTCGAGAAATCCGAGATATTCCCCGATTATCCCGTCCCTGCCCTTCGCGTCCTTTGCCTTTGCCTTGAATTCTTCGGCGTATTTTACGGAGTTGGCGCGTTCCCTCAAAAAGTCGTCGACGCCGTAGTCC
>CAMNIW010000235.1 GCA_946540675.1 uncultured Clostridia bacterium
GTGATTGGAACCGCTTTCGCATATCGCGGCGAGAGAAAGCACTTCTTCCCGCTTTTGTTCGGGATAGACCCCGACTACGCCGAATTCGCCTTTAGTAAGCGTTCCCGTCTTATCGAACACGAAGACGTCGGCGCGCTTTATATTCTCTATACAACTCGCGCCTTTTATAAGTATGCCTTTCGCGCTCGCACCGCCTATTCCGCCGAAGAAACTCATCGGAACGCTTATGACTATCGCGCACGGACACGAAACGACGAGAAAGGCAAGCGCCCTTTTAAGCCAAACGCTCCACACCGAAAAGTCCGAGAAAAATATTCCGCCGATAAGAGTCGGGATCACCGCGAAAGCGAGCGCGGCAAAAACGACTATCGGGGTATAATACTTGGAAAACACCGAAATAAAGTTTTCGGTCTTCGCCTTTTTTTCGGCGGAATTTTCGACCATATCGAGTATTTTGGATACCGTGCTGTCGTAAAATTCCTTTTCCGCGCGGATACGGATATTGCCGCTTAAAACTATCGTGCCGCTTATTACCCTGTCGCCTTCCTTGACGAATACGGGCACGCTCTCGCCCGTGAGAGCCGCCGTGTCGAGATTCGTCCGACCGTCCGTTATCACGCCGTCGAGCGGTATCTTCTCGCCCGCCCTTACGACGAGTTCTTCACCGACCGAAACTTCGTCGGGCTCCACGACAAACTCTTCTCCGCCGCGGATAACTCTCGCCGTGTCGGGACGTATATCCATAAGTCCCGAAATGGACTTGCGCGATTTTCCGACGGCGTAACTCTGGAACACTTCGCCTATCTGGTAAAATATCATTACGGCGACGGCTTCGGGATATTCCCCTTCGGTAAACAGACCGAGAGCGAACGCGCCGAGCGACGCCACGCACATAAGGAAGTTTTCGTCGAAAACCCTGCCCCTTCGGATATTTCTCGCCGCCTTGTAAAGTACGTCGTAACCCGCGCCGACGTATATTATGCCGAATATTATCGCCCAAGCGTATTCCGGAAGGTTTTCTTTATATAATATATATAGGATAAAGGTCGGTATAAAGACGGCTAAACAAATAAGCGTCCTTATAAGCCTTTTTGCGTTTTTGCTCATCAGATGCCGATAAACTCCCAGTCGGGCTCTAAATCTTTTGCGGTCTTCTTGATCTTAGCGAACACTTCGGCGTTGTTCTCGTCGTAGTCGAGAATCATTTTTTGTGCCATAAAGTTGACGGTTACCGAATTTACGCCTTCTATTTTCGCGACGGCGTTTTCGAGATTTTTGGCGCACACGGCGCAGTCGATGTTGTTTACCTTGATAACCTTTTTCATTTTCTTATCTCCTGTCGTTTGTAATGACCCGACCTGAAAATTTATTCGTTTACGTGTTCGATCGCCATCTCGAATATCTTTTTCACGTGGTCGTCCGCGAGCGAATAGAACACTTCTTTTCCGCTTTTTCTCGCCTTGACGAGTTTGCTTTGTCGAAGTATGCGGAGTTGGTGCGATATAGCGGATTTTGACATATTGAGAATCGCGCCTATATCGCAAACGCACATTTCGCTCTCGAACAGTGCCATAAGAATATTCGTTCTCGTGCTGTCGCCGAAGACCTTGAACAGTTCCGCGACGTCGTAAATCACGTCTTCGTCGGGCATCTTGCTTTTTACGGTATCGAGTACGTTTTTATGCGTGCGCTCGGTCTCGCAAAGTTCGATTTCTTCCAAAATTTCTTTTACCATAATTTTCTCCGACGGTTGAATAATTGTTCAACTGTTTTTATTATATGCCCTTTCTCCCGCAAAGTCAACGCTTTTTCGGTAATTTATAAAAAATCCCCGCAAAAAAATGCGGGGAAACGCGGACGCCGTCAATCGAACCCGAAAAGATCGTTGGGTGTAATGCCGAAACGTTTACACAAATATATTATTTTTTCGTAATCCAACTGTATTTTACCCGTTTCGTAATCGTTGTAATTTGTATTATAGTAAGCAGTAACTCATTGCATGTTCTCAACGAAGCGGATAGAGATAATCTCTTACGAAATGTACGACGAGAAAAAGAAAAAGTATCTCGATATGTTATAAAATCACAATCAAAACGCCCGTTGCGGAATATCCGCAACGGGTAAATTTTATAGAGCGTTTTTTTGTCATTCAGAGCGAAGCGAAGAATCTCAGCGGGTCTGTGTTTAGTCATCGCCTGAAATATAGCGGCGTAAAATATATGCACGCTGAGATTGCCACGCTCACTATGTTCGCTCGCAATGACAAAAAAAGAACATTGACAGAATGACGGTTAGTTGTTGCGGACATTGATACAATGAAAGGGGCGAATATTAGCTAAAAGTCTGTTTTCATCGTCTTATAGACAAAGCGCCCGTTGCGGAATATCCGCAACGGGCGTTTTATTTTTACGTTTTTATTCGGCTTCGGGCTCTTCCGCGGGAGTTTCCGCTTCGGTTGCTTCGTCCGCAGGTTCAGTCACCGCTTCTGGAGCCTGTTCCGTTTGTTCGGGCTCTTCCGTTTGTTCGACGGGTTCTTCGGTTTCGGCAGTCCTGGTGCGTTCATCGCCTACAGTCTTAT
>CAMNIW010000236.1 GCA_946540675.1 uncultured Clostridia bacterium
GGGGGCGAGGAATTTCACGGAATTCTCGACCGCGTTTCTCGCGAGCTTGGGCTGGAGAATGGAGCGATAGAATATTTACTCCTTCAGGCTTCCGACGACGCGGAACCTCCGTACACGCCGGAGTCAACAAGCGTTTTCGCGTCGCCTTTATTTCAGGAAGCGTTAACGGGCCAGACTTCGTGCCTGTCTCGCTGATTTTATCCCACGCCGCGTGTTCAGAACGCTTTGGGGACTAGCGTCGCGCGGCGATTGCGCTATAATGAATCCGCTCGGCGTTTCCCCTCGTCGGGGAGCAACCAGATAGCGTTCCAGCTTCTGCCGCCGCAGCCGCAACTTAAAGGAAAGCTAATAAGATGACAAGCGAGGAAAACGCTCCCGTTAAGGAACTCTCGATTCCGGATTTTCAGAGACTTATTCGCAAAATGTATGTTGAAAAAGACGTTGAACGCGGCGTCGCGGGCACGTTTATGTGGCTGATAGAGGAAGTAGGCGAACTTTCCACAGCTCTTCGCAGCGGAACGCACAAAGAGATGGAAGAGGAATTTGCCGACGTATTGGCGTGGCTAACTACCATAGCGAACGTTGTCGGCGTAGATCTCAATAAGGCGTTGGTCGATAAATACGGGGCCGGATGTCCCGGTTGCGGCAAACTTGTTTGCGAATGTCCTAATTCTGAAAAGCCGTAACGCCCGCTTGTACGGCGGAGTCCGCCGAGCGTCGACGTGTAAAAAGAGTGAATGTTGCGAGAAATAAAATGAGACGAAGTCGGAAAGAATCGGGAAGTTTTTGCGCGGCTTTATTGTCGATTCTCGGCGTCGTAGTATTGTGCGCTTCGTTGAGCGCGGCGACCGTTTCGCGTCTCGCCGCCGCTGTTGAAGAAACGCCTGAGTCGCAAATTTCGTCTGCGGATTTGGCGGTATCCAAACTTCAAGTTGGAATAGCCGGCGTATATAAGAGCGGCGTTCCGACCCGGGTCGACGTTTCTTGGCAGGGGGACGCGGCTAATCTTTCCTTTTTGGAGTTAGAGACTATTGATTCCGACGGCACGCCCTTTTTTTCCCGATATGAGATCGGCGATTCAGAGAAAGAGCAGGGAAGAGTAGAGGCGCGATTTGTTTTTCCGAAAGCGAACGCCCAATTAACCGTGCGGTTGGGCGGCGGTAACGGCGTGGTGAGCGAGCGCGTTTTTTCGACCGGTTCCAGTAAATCACCGGGAAAAGACGCTGATATCTTATACGCGTCTCCCGCGTCTTCGTCGCGACCGGTCTATCTGGTTTTAGGGTCAGAAAATCTGGGCTTTTCCGAAGCGTTTGCCGAATTGCGTTGGCAGGAAGATCGGCGCCCGATCGTTGTCGGTATTGAGTCTTTTGACGAACTTCCCGCTGATTCCCGATGCTACGAGACCTTTGACAAATTGTTTATTACGACGTCAAAAGCGGATATCTTTGACGGCGTCGACGGTTCCTCGCCTAAAATTCGCGCGATTGAAGAGTGGGTTGAGCGAGGCGGATCTGTCGTTCTTTTTGCCGACGAAAAAGCGATTCCTCTTCTTAGCGCCGGCGGCGCGCTGGCTAATCTTTCGCCCGGATCGACCATTGCCGAGCGCGCGCAGGAATTCCGCAGCGTCAACGCGCTTGTTACCGCGTTGCAAAACGTTAAAAATCTGGCAATGACGGGCTCGAAATCCAATCCTTTTCTTCGCGTTCCCGTTATTTCCAATTTAAAGCCGTACTCAAACGTTGAAATGCAAGAAGTGGAAACCCCGCTTCTTGTTACGCGTCCTGTCGGGCTCGGTTCGATTATTTATTTTGCCGGCGATTTGTCGACAGCTCCCCTGGCAAACTGGTCTGGCCGAGGGCGGCTTATGCTGAAGGTTCTTGGAATAGATCCTGAAAAGACGGGCGCGAAACCTGGCGGGTCTAATTTTGTTAAACGCGGATATGTCGATCTTTCTGGGCAGGTGCGCAGCGCGCTTGATTCTTTTGAAGGAGTTAGAATATCGCCCTTTTCCCTTGTCGCCGGTTTAATCTTCGCGTATCTGCTCGTTATTGCGCCGCTTGATTGGCTCATTGTAAAAAAGGGGCTAAAAAAACCGAACGTTACATGGGTCACATTTCCTCTGTTCGCGATAGTTTTTAGCGGCGTCGCCATTTGGATTTTTAAGTCGTCGACGCCTAACGAGCCCTCAATGAATCAGGTCGATTTGATTGACGTCGATATGGCCTCCGGTATGACGCGTGATTCGTCTTGGTTTGGTTTTTATTCTCCGATCGGCGAACGGTATGAATTTAAATTTGCGCCTGGCGCGTTTGATTTTACTTCTGAGAATTCCGGTTCCGTCGATCAGGCGACCGTTCTTTCCAGCGTTTATCCCCTAACGCTCGCGGGGGACGGTCTTGGCGGCGCCGAGCAGAAGTCGTATATGACGCGCATTTGGACCGGCGCTTATGAAGTTGGCGAGACGTCGGGCGTGGCTAACCTCACGGGCGCGCCTCTTATGACGCGGTCAAGCAAGAGTTTTTTTGGTCGTTGGACGGGCAAACTACAAAATATGCCTGAAACGCCTAAATTACGCGAC
>CAMNIW010000237.1 GCA_946540675.1 uncultured Clostridia bacterium
TAAATACCGAACAGGATCGCATACATAGCAAAATCCTGTCCGCAAAGCCTTTTTCGTTCGACAATCAAAAGCGCCGCGCACGCCGTCCACAGCAACGCTTGTAATATAACGACCGCATAATAACCTTTTTCGTATACCGTCTTTCCGTCCGTTACGTCGAATAAGAAACGGTTAAAGACGTTTATGACAAGCAAGACCGTGACTACGGCGCAAACCGCGCCGCCGAAAACCGACAACGCGATAAACTTTTTGCCTTTTACCTGCGACTGCGCGCAAACGGCGCAACCGAGACCGAAAAGCAACCACGCGCTTGCCGAAACGTTTACGCAGCGCAGCACCGCGGACAAAGTTTCGCGCTGCTCCGCGGAGACGAAAAGGCGCGAAAAACCGCCCGTCAAGACGACGACCGCAAACAGAGAAAACGCAACGATCTTAGCGATTTTTTCTCTTTTTCTTCCTTTGAAAAAGACAGCGACGCCAACCGCCCCGAAGAGCGACAGCGCACCCGCTATACAAGATAAAATAGCGTCCAAGCAACAAACTTCCGTTTTTAATTAGTATAATTCTATTTTAGATTATATAATATTTGCGTTTTCAAGTCAATAATTTTTCCTATCAACAAATAATAATTACTGTTCGTTATTGCGGACGGATCGGCGCCGTTAGGTTCTCTTCCGCAAAACAAAAAAAGTTCAACCCGTTACGGTTGAACCTTTACGCAGTCGAACGTTGCCGTCCGACTAATATATTTCGGTTAAATCGAGCGTTTTACAGACCGAAAACGCTTATTCGGAAAATCAGATCTCCAATTCTATCGCCGTCGCCTGTTCGCGGGGGTACCCGTTACACGAAAAGATGGGAACGCTCTTTCCGTTATACTTCACGATCAACTTGTCGTCCGTAAACTGTCTTCCCGATTCGTCAGTGACGGTTTCGGCGGCGTGATCCCATACGAAAAGCGATTCGTTACGGGTATACTCCAAAAGCCCTTCCGCATAGCGCATCGTACAGCAAAACGGCGCTTCGTACATTGATATTTTCAATATCCGCCTGTCTTTCGTCACGCAGGTGTTCGGTCCCGCGCCGCCGTTTTCCCTTTGACAAAACTGTAACCCGTTGAACCAGATACGACGGGATAACGTCAAATAATCTTTTTCGCCCGTGATTTTATACAGTTCGGTCGCCAAAATAAAACTGTCTACTACCGCGCACGGCTCCGTCCACGTGTCTTCCCTGCCGAACCAGTTGAAATTTTCGTAGGTCAACGTCATTCCGTGTTTCGTATACTTGTCAAATATCTCCTTTACGGTATCGAGATACTTTTTTTCGCCCGTGCTTTCGTAAAGTTTCAGTATTCCGCGAGTACAAGTGAGAGTCGCGTGCGTCTGAAATTTGCGTTTGACGATATCTATGCTTTTGAACAAACTTATCGCCTTGTCCAGAAAACGCCTGACCCTTTCGTCCTTTGTCACGGCATAGTAATGCGCGAGACCGTCGACGCACATAAAGGCGCAACCGACGTCGGACGACAGTTTCCAACCGTTTGATACGGCGGTCAGGTTGCCGCTGACTCCGCCCGCGCTTCCGTTTCTGTCAAGCGGATATATGTCGTAAAAATCGGTCGCCGGCAAATAAAGGTTTTCCACGATGCTTTTTGCCGCGGCGAACGCAAAGTCGCTTTTGAAAAGCGCGGCGTATTTCAACAGTCCGCGCAAATACCAGTTATGTCCCGAAATTTGCTGCTCGTCTACCGTTTTTCCGTCAAATTCGTCGCCGAAAAACAACTTGCCGTTCGTTTTTTCGGGCAACCGTTTTATCATCTCGCCCATACACGGGATCGCCTTTCCGCTCATCTCGTAATGACAGCAAAACGCAAGCAACGCTCTGCCTTCCCAGTCGCCCGGCCAGTCGTAATCTCCGTCGCGGAAGACCTTTTCTACCGAGTATTCCGAGCCGCTCAATCTTTGAAAATTAAGTTTGATGTTTCTCATATTTCCGTCTTTATCGGCCGAGTGCGGACAGGTTGAACCCGATTTGTGCTCGGCTGTAACCGAATAAATTATAAAATAATTCTTTTCCCCCGTCAACTGATTTTCGTATATAGGATCGTCTCTTAAAAAGGCTTATCGTGCGGACTCGAAAAAATCAAATATTTTGGGCGTATATCCTTTTATAAATAAAAAATTTATGATGTTTTTCGGCATAAAAAGAACGTGATCCGCTATATCGCTATCCATTGCGGGAATAGCGACAGCCGAATAACTTTCAGTCGTAAGGCTTAAAGTTACGGTCAACTTAGCCGAGCGTGAATAGGTTGAACCCGCCTGCAAGTCGCGCCTTTTCGCGGCTTTTCCGCTCATCTTCCTTGAAATACGTCAAGTATTACTTCGTCATCTTCGCGAAAAATCCATCGAAAATTCATCGCCTTGCAGGTGCTCGCAATTCTCGGCGGATATGCGGCGCGGATAGACAAGGCAAAATCCGCAGACAATACTATCCGTATTATCAAGGATTTTAACGCGGTATATACCGCCGCCTGCCGCCGAGAATCGAGTTCAAC
>CAMNIW010000238.1 GCA_946540675.1 uncultured Clostridia bacterium
GGGAGTATCGAGAAACGTTATTTTTTCACCGTTTATCGTAACCGTATATGCGCCTATATGTTGAGTTATTCCGCCGGCTTCCGACGCGGTGACGTTTGCGCTCCTTATCTTGTCGAGAAGGGACGTTTTGCCGTGGTCGACATGCCCCATAACGGTAACGACGGGGGGACGTTTAACGAGTTTTTCGGTATCGTCTTTAACGTCAAACGTTTCGCTGAGAACTTCTTCGGCCGTCTTATCCATTTTGAGTTCGAGTTCGATGCCGAGATCGGCGGCTATAACGCCTGCG
Organism: uncultured Clostridia bacterium; assembly: GCA_946540675.1. Taxonomy (GTDB): domain Bacteria; phylum Bacillota; class Clostridia; order Christensenellales; family Borkfalkiaceae; genus UBA10281. The sequence continues at coordinate 290 of CAMNIW010000238.1, forward strand.
GTATCGTAATCAATGGAATCGTTTATGGTCTTCATTATGCCTTCTTTGAACAACTTTTTAGTTATTTCAACAGCTTGAATACCTAATTTTTCCGAAAGTTCCTTTATGGGAATAATCTCTTTATTTATAACCGCTTTCTCAATCTTTACGGCGGATATCTGGCTTCCCTGCTTTTTATCCTTCTTGTTTCTTACCTTTCTGTATCCGGTCTTGTTTTCGTCAAAATCTTCAATGCTTACTTGCGATTTTATCAAAGATTTTTTATTGACCGCTTTTTTATCGTCGTAATTTTTGTCGGTTGTCTTCTTTTTAGACGTAAAACTCTTCCCTGTGTCTTTGGGAACATACGACACTTCGACGGGTTTTGCCTGCCCTTGCGAAACGAAAGGTCTTTGCGGTCTCGGCGCTCCGCCGTATCCCTGTCTTTGTCCGGGTCTTGCCGCATCCTGCGGAACGTATTCACGGCGTATCGGCTTATCCTTGGCATTAGGAGATTTTCCGGAACTTTTCGGCTCGTATATTCTCGGTTGTTGGCTGGGCAATTTGACAAGATCGGGATCTTCGCCTCTCGCAATCGCTTCTTTTCTCTTCTGTTCGAGAATTTTCGCTCTTGCTTCCTGCAACGCCCTTTCCTTAGCCGCCTCTATCGCTTTTTGACGCTGTTCGGCTCTTGCCTTTTCGTCGAGAACGGGTTCATCCGCGACGTTTTCAACTTCTTCCGTGGTTGCAACGGGCTCGGGAGTCTCGACCGTTTTCTTATCGGCTTCCTTATTGTCGATTTCGGTTTCGATCGGTTTTTCGACTTCCGTTTCGGGCGCGGCGGAGCCTTTTTCCGCTTCGTCGACGTATTCTTCCGCAACGGTTTCAATTACGGATTCGTCGACTTCTTCAGCCGCCCTTCTTGCTTCTTCTTCGGCTTTTAACGCCTTTTCCTTAACGGAAAGCTTCTTGTTAAGTCCGACCGCAGCCGTGCGGATATCTTTTACCTTGGCCTTTAACTCCGCGATACTTCCGATCAAAGAATTGATCAGTTTTAAATTTTTAGTCTTATCTTCCCTTTTTTCTTCCATATTTATACCTTATGGCCTCCAAAATACTCCTTAAAATCGGAACCCGAATTATTTATAATCGCTTCGGCAAGTTTTTTATCGGTAACCGCTATCAATTTGCAGTTTTCTTTTCCGGACAGGTTTTCTACCTTATCCGTAACGCTTATAAAAGCGCGGCATTTGAATTTAGATATCAGTTTATCCGTCTCCGAAAAAGAATTCGCGGTTGCGGTATTGCATATTATCAGCAATTCAGCCTTTTTTAAGGTCGCTATTGCGTTTATACCGCATTTCAAATTTCCGGATTTTTTGGCAAATCCGATATATGAGTTAACTTTACCGTTAGTCAATCTTTATTTCTCCCAACTCAGAATAAACTTCGGCGGCGACGGTAATACCGAACGCCCTGTCGAGAGCTTTTGATTTTACAAGTTTTGCGCGGCATGTCGGACAGCCGCAAAAGTACGCCCCGCGACCGTTCGCTTTGCCGCTTTCGTCGATAAACACCGAGCCGTTTTTGTCTTTCACAATGCGTATCAACGATTTTTTATCGAACTCCCGCTTACAAACTATGCAAGTTCTCATCGGGATTTTTTTATCAGCCATAATAACTCCGCAAAATTATATTAAAACTCTTCTTCCTGAATTTCTTCTACGGCGTCTTCTTGTTGAAGTTCCTTCATTGCCTTGCTTTCGCTCTTGACGTCGATCTTCCAACCGGTAAGTCTGGCGGCAAGTCTTGCGTTTTGACCGTCTTTACCTATCGCAAGAGACAATTTATCGTCGGGAACAACGACTCTCGCAACCTTTTCGCCTTCTATCGCGCTGACGCGAAGCACCTTCGCGGGAGACAAAGCCTTTGCGATAAATTCAAGCGGATCTTCGCTCCAAGGAATAATATCGATCTTCTCACCGCGCAGTTCCGCAACGACTTCGTTTACACGACTGCCTTTGTTTCCCACGCACGCGCCGATAGCGTCTACGTTGGGGTCGTTACTGAATATGGCTATTTTGGTTCTTTGTCCGGGCTCTCTCGATATCCCCTTTACGGTAACAATGCCCTGTGCGATTTCGGGAACGACGTTTTCGAAGAGTTTCTTGACAAGTCCGGGCGCCGTTCTCGATACGAGTATCTGTGCGTTTTTGCCGATACTGCGAACCTTTTTGACGTAAACCATATATTTTTCGTTAGGAACGTATTTCTCGGTCGTGACCTGAT
>CAMNIW010000239.1 GCA_946540675.1 uncultured Clostridia bacterium
AAAAAATAGGAGGATTGAAATATGAACACGAATGTATTGCTTATAGCGTTTATTGTATTTGCGATAATAATTTGTGTATTCGTAGCCATCGTCGTTATCAAAGATATGGCTGACGGAAGCCGCAAACGCAAGAACGAAGAGCAAACCACCGCGCAAAACGCACAGAACGGAGTATATTTTGTACCCGTGCAGTTTGTTCCGCAAGGATCCGTCCCCGTTCAGCAGGAAGTCGTAAAGCCTGCCGAACCCGCAAAGACCGAGCCTGCGGCTGAACAAAAGAAAGAAACCGTCGCGGAAGAAACGGGAACAGCGGCTACGCTTTCCGCCAACGCGGTTACTTTTGAATCGAGCAAATCGCAGACTCTTTCCGAAAAGTACGCCGAACTTTCCAAAGAAAAGAAAGGCTATTATGACGAAATAGTCAAATACGCTTCGGCGGTCAACGGTGCGAGACAGTTCAAAAACGACCGTTACGAAGAGTACAAACTCGGTTCTTCGCGTATAGTAAGGCTTCTTATCAAGCGCGGCACTGTCGTTTGCGAATTTATACTTCCCAACAGCGAATTCAAGAACTTTGTAAACGAAAACAAAGTAAACGTCCGTCTCAACGCGACGGTTATGAAGATCGAAGACAAAGTCGCTCTCGACACGGCAAAGGGTACTATCGACTTGGTGCTTAAAGCCATAGCGGAAGAAAAAGAATACAAGAAGCAACTTGCCAAAGAACGCCGTAAGGCTAAACGTCAGGCTGAAAAAGCGGAATAATAAAGTTAAATCCGCAATCACCGCTTATGGCGGTTTTGCGTTTTTGAAAAAATCTAATAAGGAGGTAAAGAATTGTGTCAAAGGGAGTAAAGGTTATGCTTCTTTCGTGCGTGACCATCATCGCTTGCCTTATAATGATCACAGCGGGTACGCTTGCCCTTTTCTCGGGAAGCGTCGAAGTGAAGAATCATTTGCAGGCGGGAAACCTTAAAGTAACTCTCGTAAGAACGGCTCACAGCAACAAATTGCTTGACGCAAACGGTTTCCTTGCTACCGATGAAGTGACTAATGAAAGTGTTGATTTTGCGGGCTCCAATAACGAGAACGTTTTCGGACTTGCGAGCGGCGCGCTGGTCGTTCCGGGCAGTGAACTTTCCGCTACTTTCAAGATTACGAACGCCGGTAAAGTCGCTTTCGGCTACTGGTTGGATCTTACGCTTAAAGACGAAAACGGCAACCCTGTTGATACGGCGGCGGCAAACGACCTCGCGAAGCAGTTAAAAATCGAACTTGTAGTAAACGGGACTAGCGTCGGAGCGGACAAACATCTCAGCGAAGGGCAGTTAAGCATCGGCAGCGCAACGCAAAACAACGTAGTTGCGGTCGGACAAAACAACGATTTCACTATCAAAATTACTTTTGAAGATAAACCCAACGGTGAGAATAATCCCGCGCAGGATAAGAGCGTTTATTTCGATATAGTGGTCAACGCTATTCAGGTAAACGTTAATCCCAACCCGTGATCTTCGTAGCGAGAAGAATTACGAAGCCATAATTCTTTAGGCTTGGATTATGGTTACGTTAGCGAAACGGATTGTGCAATTGTCATTCTGAGACGGGCTCCAAAGCCGCGCTTTTCGTCAATGTCCGCAAAGCGGATATTCTTGCCGAAGGACTCCCGCTTGCGGGAAACGGCAATAGAATCCCCCTGGACTATAGACCAAAGTAGATTATCACGCCTGCGTTGCAGGCTCATAGTGACAGTAGACAAGCAACTCGCGTTGAACTGTCCTTGCGTCAACGTCGACCGACAGTCATTATCAAAAAACAGCGCCGTATCGTTTCGTTATAACAAACAAAACCAAGCCTGAAACCATTTATCAATTTATAAAAAATTTTTAAGGAGAATAAAAAAATGAAGAAAATCAGCAAAATTTTGCTTTCTTCGGTATTAAGCATTGCGCTTTCGCTTTCTCTTATCGTAGGCGGAACTTTCGCTTTGTTTACCAGCCAGTCCGGTACAAACGTTGCGATTACTTCCGGTACGGTAAAAGTTACCGCGACCGCGACTCTTAACAAACTCGAATCCGCGAAAGCCGATCCGAGCGGCACGCTCGTAGACGAAAACGGCGAGAAGTATTCCTATGAAGAAGTCACCGGTACTTTCACCAACGGCGGTACCGCTGAACTTTCGGGAAACGTTCTTACTCTTACCAACGTCACCCCCGGCGATAAGGCGACTATCAACCTTGCCGCTACCAACGAAAGCAACGTAAACGTTAAGTACAGATACACCATCAACGTTACCGGCGACCTTGCCGAGTACCTTACGATAACCCTTAACGACAATGAGTACGAAGGACTTCAGACTTACGAATCCGCTTGGACTTCCGTTGCTCCTGCCGCCGCTATAGACGGTGCGACGCTCGCCGTTGCGCTTCCTATGGACGCCGCGGCCGAAGCGATGGGCAAAACCGCCGACGTAGCGTTTACTATCAATGCGGTACAGGGCAACGCCGTCGTTTCCGGACAGGAAACCGTCGTTTGCGCTACCAAGACCGTAAGTTCTG
>CAMNIW010000240.1 GCA_946540675.1 uncultured Clostridia bacterium
GAAAGAGATCGCAGTCGCGCACCTTCGCGCCGTCGGCAAAAGCGTTTATATCTTTTTCAAGTCCGCCGCCTTTCAGCACGTCTTCTATCGGGCTCATATCGGTTTGCGGATTTAGTTTAAGCGCGTTGTTTACGTCCCTGTTGAAGTGTATAGCGACCGACGGTATGACGAAAGTCTTTTCGGAAACGAAATTTTTTGCCTGAATTACCCCGTCTTTTTCTATGATTATCCTGCCTGCAACCGAAAGCGGCCTGTCGAGAAAAGAGTAAAATATGCCGCCGCCGTATCTTTCCACGTTGAATTTGAAGTAATTTTCGACCTTTATTTCGGGGTTGAGTTTTATTTTGAAGCACGGCGAATCGGCGTGAGACGCGACTATGTTAAAGCCGCTTTTTTCGCCGACCTTAAACGCTATTAAAGCCGAGCCGTCGCGTACGGTAAAATATTTACCGCCCTTTTCCGGATTCCATTTTTTGTTTTCGTCGAGTTCGGAAAATCCGTTGTCTTTAAGTATTTTCGCGGCGTTTTCGCAAGCCTGATAAGCCGTTTTCGATTCGTCGAGAAATTTTTCGAGTTTTTCCATAATCCGCTCCTTTGTCGATTTCAGTTAATATTATATATTTTTTGCCCGTTTATGTAAAGCACCTTTTGCGTGTTTTCGGCAATAAAATATTATTGATGCGCGGAATAAAAAAGATATACCTGAATAAAATAATGGAAAATTTCGCCGTTTTAAGCGCGGCGGTCGGAGAAAACGTCAAAAAGATATGCGTCGTAAAAGCCGACGCGTACGGGCACGGGATAAAAGAAGTCGTGCAGGTGCTTGGCGACGCGGACTGTTTTGCCGTCGCGACCGTCGACGAAGCGGCGGAAGTCAGGCTCGTCACGGACAAAAGAGTGCTCGTTCTCGGTTACACGGACAGGTGCGAAAAGGCGTTTTGCGCCGCGTGCGGAATAGAAGTCTCCGTCTGGACGGTTAAAGACGTCGAAGACGCGGCTTATGCCGCAGGCGGTAAAGACATATCCGTACATATAGCGATAGACAGCGGTATGAACAGGATAGGGGTAAAGACCGAAGAAGAGTTAAGCGGTCTTATCCGTGCGGCGACCGAACGCCCGAACGTAAAGATAAAGGGCGTGTTTTCCCATTTATACGCCGCGGAAGATCGGACGGCGGCGTTCTGTCAGAAGGAGAAATTCGACCGTTTTTGCTCTCTTTTGCCTTTCCGCGCGGAAAGGCATCTTGCGGCGACGGGCGGACTTACGTATCCTTTCGGGTACGAAGCGGTCAGGTACGGTATCGGCCTTTACGGGTACGGTTTTTCGGGCGTGAGCCCCGCGATGTCCGTTTCGGGAACGGTCGTAAGGGTATCGCGCCTGTTTGCGGGCGAAACGGTGGGTTACGGCGGAGAATTTATCGCTGAAAGGGATTGTTTCGCGGCGACGTTATCTCTCGGTTACGCCGACGGGGTGTCGCGCAGGGCTGCGGGCGGAGAAGTCCTTATCGGCGGCAAACGCCGAAAACTCGTCGGCAGGGTGTGTATGGATATGTGTTTCGCTTTGGCGGACAAAGACGTCTCCGCGGGGGACGAAGCGGTCTTTCTCGGCAGTCAGGGAGAAGAAACGATAACCGCCGAAGATATAGCGCGTCATACGGGAACGATATCCTATGAAGTTCTTACGGGATATAAGAGAATAAAAGCCGTTTTTATAAAGTAAGCGTTTGACATTTTTAAGCGTAAATACTATAATTAAGCATAGATACTACAAGCAGGTAAATGATTATGTCGGAATTTATGGGTAATTTACGCAGGACGACTATGTGCGGAACGCCGCGGATGGAAGACGTCGGCAAAGAAGTCGTCGTAACGGGCTGGGTACAAAGGAGAAGAAATCTCGGCAGTCTTATGTTCGTCGATCTCCGCGACCGCAGCGGTATAGTGCAGATAGTTTTTGACGATACGACCGACGGCGCGGTCTTTGAAAAGGCTCAGGCGATCCGTTCGGAATACGTCCTTGCGGTAAAGGGCAGAATAAGGGAAAGGTCGTCCAAGACCGATAAGATAGCGACGGGCGACGTCGAGATAATAGCAGACGAACTCAAAATACTATCCGAAGCGGACACCACCCCTTTCGAGATACTCGACGACGTCAACGTAAACGAAACGTTGCGCCTTAAATACAGGTATCTCGATCTTCGCCGTCCGTCTTTGCAGAAAAATCTCTTTTTGAGAAACGAGATAGCGAAGGCGGCGAGAAGGTTTTTCGACGAAAACGGCTTTGTCGAAGTCGAAACGCCGATGCTCGGGAAATCCACGCCCGAAGGGGCGAGAGATTATCTCGTTCCGTCGAGAATACACGAAGGGTGTTTTTACGCTTTGCCGCAGTCGCCGCAACTTTATAAGCAACTCCTTATGATCGCCGGTTTCGACAGGTACTACCAGATAGCGAGATGTTTCCGCGACGAAGACCTGAGAGCCAACCGCCAGCCGGAATTTACGCAAATAGACGTCGAAATGAGTTTCGTCGAAGAAGCGGAAGACGTCATGTATC
>CAMNIW010000241.1 GCA_946540675.1 uncultured Clostridia bacterium
ATGTTTTTTAAGAGATTCTTCCGAATAATTCATACAGTCTGTTCCTTTTGCCGTCGGCATATTTGCGCCGCGGCTGAATTTGTCTACTCTTATATTATAATAAAATCACGAAAATAAGCAACAAAATTTGTCCGAACAACAATTTTTTAATATAAAAGTCAGATATGGTAATTTACTTTTATTTGTAATAAGGTTATAATATAGGTGATTATACGACACCGAAAGGAGTTATTATGAAATACGCATTGATAGGCTGCGGAAAAATCGCGCCGACGCATTTGAAAGCGGCGATCGAAAACGGGCTTGAAATCGTTGCTGTTTGCGACATGGCGAAAAGCAGAGCGGAAGAGATATTGAAAAACGTCGGCGTCGACGCGGATAAAACCGCGGTGTACACCGATTATAAAAAGATGATAGACGAAAATCCCGATCTTGAACTTATAAGCGTTGCGACTATCAGCGGTACTCACGCCGAAATCGCTCTTTACTGTATAGATAAGGGTATAAACGTCATTATAGAAAAGCCCATAGCTTTGAGCATAGAAGACGCGGATAAAATAGTCGCTCTCGGCAAAGAACGAAACGTAAAAGTCTCGGCTTGTCAGCAAAACAGGTTCAACGTCGCGGTCAGACAAATGAGAAAGGCGCTTGAAAGCGGCAGGTTCGGGAAGATTTCGCACGGCTCGATAAGCGTTCGCTGGACAAGAGATAAAAATTATTACGGGCAGGCGAAATGGCGCGGCACGTGGAAGGAAGACGGCGGCGCGCTTATGAATCAGTGCATACACGGCATAGACCTTTTAAGGTGGATGATGGGCGACGAGATAGAAGAAGTTTACGGAGTCACGAGAAGGCAGTTCCACGACTATATAGAGTGCGAAGATCTCGGAATGGCGGTCGTAAAATTCAAAAACGGAGCGGTAGGAACCATCGAAGGAACGACCAACGTTTTCCCCGACAATCTCGAAGAGACCTTATGCCTTTTCGGACAGACGGGAACGGTAAAAATCAGCGGAACGTCGGTAAACGCGATTAAAGTGTGGGAATTTGCCGATAAAAACAGTGCCGACGAAGATAAAGAAGGTTTTACCGAAAAGACCGAAAACGTCTACGGAAACGGTCACGCCGATCTTTTTGCCGACGTCATAGACGCAATAAAAAACGACAGACAACCTTACGTCGACGCGGTCGCGGGGAGAAACGCTCTCGAACTCGTGCTTGCGGTGTACAAGTCGGCGGCGGAAGGGAAACCCGTAAAACTGCCGCTTAAAAATTGTGCGACAACGGATTTCAAGGGAAGATTTTAATGTAAAAAAAACGGGCGGTCGCGAAACGCGACCGCCCGTAAATTTTTTCAAAAGTTATTTTTCGTCGTCCTTTTTGACATCGCCAGTGTACTCCGCGTAGGAGATGGACGGCTCGGCTTTCATAAGCGCGGCGGCAAAGTCGTTGAAGTTCTTTTCGTCGATGACTATCCTGAATCCGCTCTCGTCCTTAAAGGTTATTATAAGCGATTTCTTTTCGAGATCGCGGACGATGTTGTCTATCTCTTTAAGGTTGAAACTGTCCTTTAATACCCCGTACCTGACGAGAAGTTTTCCGCCGTCTATCTTGTAGTAGGAAGACGCCATTATCGTCGCGACGAACAAAATGCAAAGTATCGGCAGCAATATGCAGATACCTACCGAAATATAGTTATACACGGTGACTATCGTCGGGTCTTTGATAAATCCGACCAGCCTTACGACGTTCCAGACAAGGCACGCCGCCGACACGATGAACAGCGCGATGAACATTATATAGAGTTTTACGCTTATTTTATATTTGAATTTCATAATTCGCCTCTCGACATAAATTATATAATGTTTTTATAATAAAAGCAATAGTTTTCGTAAATAAGAATTGCATAAAAAGTCGCAATGTGATAAAATGTTTTGCGAAATGAGTATTTTGGAAATAAAAGGACTTTCGCACAGATACGACGACAGAGACCTTTTTTCTGACGCCGAACTCACCGTAAACAACGGCGAACACATAGGCGTTGTCGGGCTCAACGGCGCGGGGAAGTCCACTTTCATCAACATTATCGCGGGCAAACTCGTTCAGGACGAAGGCGAGATAAAAAGGCAAAACGGCTTACGTATAGGCTATCTCGACCAGCACGCGACTCTGGACAAAGATCTCACCGTAATGGAATATCTCCGCGGGGCGTTTTCCTATCTCGACGAGATAAACGCAAGACTCGAAAATATGTATGCGGAGATGGGATCGGCGGACGGCGCGGCGCTCGACAGGCTGATAGAAAAATCTTCGAGATTGCAGGACGCGCTTAACGACGCCGACTATTACGATCTCGAAGCGCAGATAAAAAAGGTCGCCAACGGGCTCGGAGTAAACGCCTTCGGGTACGACGCAAAGATAGGCAACCTGTCGGGCGGAGAGAGAGCCAAACTTATGCTTTCAAAACTCCTTCTCGAAGGTCAGGATATGACGCTTTTGGACGAGCCTACCAACTTTCTCGACGTCGAACACGTAGAGTGGCTCCGAAAATA
>CAMNIW010000242.1 GCA_946540675.1 uncultured Clostridia bacterium
CCGCGAAAAGGCGCGACTTGCAGGCGGGTTCAACCTATTCACGCTCGGCTAGCCGAAGGGAAAATATTATGTTTGATAAACACGACGTTAAAAGGGACGCTTTTCAACTTTACGGCAAGCAGGCGAAACGCGGCTATGACTGGTGGTGGCACTCGTTTACGGGCATAAGCGACGAAACGGGCAAAGAAAAGTCGTTTTTCATAGAGTTTTTTATGTGCAATCCCGCGGAAGGCGGTGATAAGCCCGTATTCGGACAACTCAAGGAGAACAAGGAAAAGGGAATAATGCCTTCATATCTTATGGTCAAGGTAGGCTCCTGGGGGCAAGACGCGGCTCAACTTCACAGGTTTTTCGGTTGGAACAAGGTGAAGGTCAACTCAGGCGTACCGTTTTCGATAGAAGCGGACGATTGCTTTCTTGACGAAACAAGGACTTGCGGCAGCGTTAAACTCGGCGAAGAAGAAGTAAAGGCTCATCCCGAATATATGTGCGACGCCGGCGAAATGAGTTGGGATCTCGATATAGACAAGAAATCGGCTTTCAACGTCGGATACGGAGCGAGCGGAATAATGCGTCGGCTTCAACTTTTCGAGATGTTCTGGCACGCGGAAGGGATGAAGACGGAGTTTAGCGGAAAAGTCGTCTGGAACGGCGAAAAATATACCGTTTCGCCCGAAAACTGTTACGGTTACGCCGATAAAAACTGGGGCAAGGACTTCACGTCGCCTTGGGTATGGCTTTCGTCGGACAATCTTAAAAGCAGGATAACGGGCAAAAAACTCGAAAACAGCGTGTTCGATATAGGCGGCGGCTGTCCGAAGATAGGTCACGTCGCGCTTAAAAGGAAACTTCTTTCGGCTTTCAATTACGAAGGCAGGCGGTTCGAGTTCAATTTTTCAAAATTCTGGACGCGTACGCGCACCGAATTCGAGTGCAGGGAAACCGAAACGCAGATAGTGTGGCACGTCGAGCAGAAGACGTGGAAAAACAGGATGGTGACCGACGTCACTTGCGAAAAGAAAGATATGCTCCTTGTGAATTACGAGGCGCCGAACGGCAAAAAACTTCACAACAGGCTGTGGAACGGCGGTAACGGCAAAGGTGTGGTAAAACTGTATTCAAAAGGCAAACTGATAGATGAGATAGAGTGCGAAAACGTCGGGTGCGAATACGGCGAATATTGCGCCGAAGACGAGAGCGGACAAAAAATGAAGATAAACTTTCTCGGCGACAGCATAACTTACGGATCGGGTTCGAGCGCACGGGGCAAAGATTACGTTTCTCTCGTCGGTAAAATTCTCGGCGCAGACGTAAACAACTACGGCGTCGGAGGAACGCGTTTCGCCGTACTCAACAACCCGAAAAAGGATTCCCCTTACGAAGAGGATTTTAACACTCGCGCAAGAAAAATGGGCGACGCGGATATAGTCTTCGTCTTTGGCGGAACCAACGACTACGGACACGGCACGACGGTGCTCGGTGACAAAAAAAGTCGCAACGTATACGAGTTTTGCGGTGCGATAAACCTTCTTATAGACTTTCTCGACGAGAGATACGGCAAGGATAAAGTGGTTTTTATCCTGCCCCTTCCGCGATACGGCGGCGGTAACCGTTACGGCGCGTTCGGAGAAAATTCATACCGTCCGACTTTTTACGATTACGTGAAAGCGGAAAGGGAAGTTCTCGAAGAGCGCAGACAAACCTATCTCGACTTTTCGGAGTTTTTCCCCGAACCCGATACCGACAAGGGCGACGCGCTAACGGCGGACGGGCTTCATCCCAACGACCGCGGACACGCGCTTCTTGCCGAAAAGATTTGCGAATATCTGAAAAAGCGCAGTCAAAGACGAAAATCTTTTTGATTTTCGTCTTTGTTTATGTTTTACGTTTGATTTTATCTCTTTATAGTGATATAATACAAAAAGATTATGCTTGCTTGGAGTGAAACAATGAAAAACGAAACCGTTTCCGTAACGGCAGGACTTAAAAAACATCAGTCGCCCGTCGGCGCTTGGGCTCTCGGATTCGGGTGCAGCGTCGGCTGGGGAGCGTTCGTTATGCCGGGGACGACCTTTCTTCCCGTCGCGGGGCCGATAGGCACTTTGATAGGTCTTGTTATCGGGGCGCTCATTATGTTCGTCATCGGCATTAACTATTATTATCTGACCAACCGTTATCCCGACGCGGGCGGCGCGTACACTTATACAAAAAAGATTTTCGGACCGGATCACGGCTTTCTTTCGGCGTGGTTCCTTATCATTACTTACGTTGCGGTGCTATGGGCAAACGCCACTGCTCTTTTTATTGTCGTAAGGACTCTTTTCGGAAACGCTTTTCAATTCGGTTTTTACTATACGATAGCGGGATTCGACATATATCTCGGCGAAGTGCTCGTCTCGGTTGCGGCGATAGCCGTTTGCGGACTTTTGTGCGCTTTTTTGAAAAAAGTCGCGGTGATCGCCCAAACGGTCTTTGCGTTCGCGCTCGTTTCGGGGATCGTGATATGTTTCGTGCTCGCCCTTATAAATAACGGCGGGG
>CAMNIW010000243.1 GCA_946540675.1 uncultured Clostridia bacterium
AGGACATGTCGGCAAGACGCGAAAACGCCGTCTAATTTGACCGGCTCGCTCCTCAAAATGGCGCGTTCCGGCAAGGCGAGCGTTCTATCTTCGGCGCGATTGCTCTCACAAAAAGCGCGCTGCGGCAATAGACCGCCCCACATTCAATCTAATATAATCAGATTCCATGGTCCAGTCTATTTCCGCTTGGAAAAAACGGCTCTTTTTTTTGGAGTCCTGTCCCAATAAACAGGTCGCGCAAATTTTATCTTTACACTAAAAGAAAATCTTTCGGTAATTTATTTACGTTTTGACGATTTTAACAAAATTTTCAGTTAGCAAAAGTTCAGTCCGTCAGTTGAGACCTCCGCGCGTTTGGAATCAGGAAAAATAGCGCCGAATCGTTACGGCGCGGTTGTGTTGCGATTTTTCGCAAAAAATGTTTCAAATCGAAACAGTTCTTGCAAAATCGCTCTTATTTTGATACAATAAAAATATTGTTAGTTCCCTTAAATATCCCTGAAATATCTCCCTTTTATACGATCTCGCGCGCGTCTGTCGCAATCACGCCGCTTGAGCCGATTTTCAAAAGGAAATACCCCATACGGTTAAGCCGTTTAAGGAGAAATCTATGACGTCTCTGTATCCAGCCGTCGACGCGTCCTCCGCCCCGTCCCGCGAAAAGACGCGGTTCGCGGTCGCGCTCTTGGCGCTCTTCCTCTTCGCGGCCGCGCCGACCGCGGAAAACGCCGCGTACGCCGTTTATCCCGCTGACGAACCGACAGCGACCGAAGCGAGCGGCCCGGCGTCCGACGAAACGGCCTCAGCCGATTCTAATGAAAAAAAACAGGAAGCGCAATGGTTCCGGCTCCAGTATGAAAACAACGCGCCCGTCGAACTGCAGACGTCGATCGTGCGGTTCGACGGCGAATTCACAACCTCCGAGGGCCAAACGAACCCCGTCTCGGTCGATCTCATCGGCGCGATCCACCTTGCCGACGCAGCGTATTACGAACAGCTCAATAAGGCGTTCGCGGAGTACGACGTCGTCGTCTTTGAGCTCGTCGCGCCTAAGGGGACCGATATCAAAGCGCTCGTCGAAGAAGAACGCGCCGCCAAAGAGAAAGCCAAAGAGGAAAAAGGAAAAGAACGGATCGACCCGCTCGACTTCATCTCATTTTCGCAGGTGGCGATGAGCCGCATGCTCGACATGGTCTATCAGATGGACGGCGTCGACTACGCGGCCGACAATCTCCGCCGAGGCGATATCGACGCGGAAGATTTCGTCGGCAAACTTATTTCGAACGGAGACGTCGAGAATTTTGTCGTCGACACGTTCTTTGACTCGTTCTACAACAAGGCGCTCGGTCAAACGGAAGGCTGGACGGTCGCACTGCTCTTCGCGAAAGATCGGAAACTTACCCTCAAGCGGCTCTTCGCGATCGAACTCTACAAGAGCGCGGAACAGGAGGTCAAAACGGGAAGCGGCGACGGGGACAAAGAGGAACGTGAAAACGTCATTATTCATCTCCGCAACGAAAAAGCGATCGCCGCCGCGCGCAAAGAACTGGAAAAAGGACGGACAAAGCTCGCGATCTTCTACGGCGCGGCGCATCTGCCCGACCTTGCGCGACGTCTGGAAACGGAATTCGGGCTCAAACGCGACCAGGAACCCCGCTGGCTGACCGCGTGGGAAATGCGAGCGAAACAATAGCGTTCCGCCGAAAGAAAACCTGCGGAAAAACGACAAAAAAAGACGCCGCGTCAACTGAACGCGGCGTCTTTTTTTTACGCCTCCGCGCCTGTGCGCGGCTCTATTCTCTCACAACGCAGCGCGCCATAACGCCGTCTGTAAAACCGGGGAAGAACCGCGCGATCAAACTGAGAAGCGACGCGCTCTTCGACGCCGGAACGAGACGTCTCTTACCCTTTTCAACCGCGTCCGCAATCGCCAGCGCGACCTCCTTTGGCGTCGACGCCCTGTGCTTGGGAAGCTTTGGACGCCGGCGGTCTTCACGCAGCTTGTCGAAAAATTCAGACGACGTCGTGCCGGGCGTTACCGTGAGAAACTCCACGCCCGTCCCGGACAGTTCGACGCGCCACGCGTCCGTCAAGGTAAGAAGCGCGGCTTTCGACGCGCCGTAGACGCCGTAGTAAGGCGTTCCGCGAACGCCGACAATAGACGAAACGTTAACCACAAAAGGACGGATTCCGGCGCGCCGGTTCTCCGCCGATTCCGCGCTCGCTTTCAGCGCGGGCAGCGCGCCTTTCGTGAGTTCAAACGGAGAAAGAAAATTCAAATCGAACATCTCGCAGGCAAGTTCGTCGGAGGTCTCTTCGATCGTGAGCCTCGCGCCCGCGCCCGCGTTATTGACAAGGACGTCTATGCCGCCAAACCGCGATTCCGTTTCCGTAAGCGTCCGGTCGCGGTCGTCCGCTGAGCAGACGTCGCCCGCGACGTAGAAGTGCTCCGGACTTTCGGGAAAAGACGCCTCGCGAATCGCGTTAAGCTCGGCGACAAGCTCCGCCCGCCGTTCTTCCCGGCGCGCC
>CAMNIW010000244.1 GCA_946540675.1 uncultured Clostridia bacterium
ATTGCCAGCGGAACATCAAGAAGTTTTGCCAGAGTTTTTACCAGATAGGTCTTAGGTATCTCGTTGCTCGGATGCATGAGTCGGTTGGCAAGATCGCCGTCGTTTGTAAATATCAGCAAACCTTCTGAGTCGTAATCAAGACGTCCCACGGGAAATACTCTCGCAGTATGATCGGGAAGATAGTCCATTACGGTTTTTCTGCCCTTGTCGTCTTTGACGGTACAAACGCAACCTTTAGGCTTATTCATAACGTAATAGTCGTACTTTTTTACTTTGGAAACGCGTTGCCCGTTTACCGTTACCGAATCGTTTATTTCGTCTACTTCGACGCCGAGTCCGCAAATTTTGCCGTTAATCCTGACGCATCCGTCGGAGATAAGTTTGTCGCAAGCCCTGCGGCTGCCTACTCCGCATTCCGCAAGATATTTATTTATTCTCATATATTTACACCGTAATGTTTTTATTTAAGTGTATATATATTTTCGGAAAAAATCAACTGTTTTGAGCAATAAATTTTAAGATGACCGACTATTTCGTCTTCTTGCGGTATCGAGTCCGGTCGCTTCGGGACGTCGATTTCGTATTCGATCTTCTCATCCCTGCCGACGGGATAACTGAAACTTTCTTTAACGCCAAGTTTTATTGAATCGGAAAGATCTTCGGTAAAAACCGTATGAAAAAACGCGTTTTTATCGACGAGTTTTCTTATTTCGTATTTTTCGAACGCCGAATCGAGAAGTTCTTCGGATCTCTCAAACATCTGCGGACTGTTAAGAACGACGCAAATGGTTTGCATACCGTTTCTTTCGGCGGAAGAAACCAGACATCTGCCCGCCTTTTTCGTATAACCCGTCTTCACTCCGTTTGCTCCGTCGTAACCGAACAGCATCTTGTTTTTATTTTTCCAATACCGCTTATCTCCGCCGTTCAACTCGGTAGCCGCGTACTTTTTACTCGACACGATGTCGCGGAATATCGGATTTTCCATCGCGTGGCGCGTAATAAACGCGAGATCTTTTGCCGTCGTATAATGCTTATCGGACGGAAGTCCGTGCGGATTTGTGAAATTGCTGTTATCCGCACCGCATTTTTTTGCGGTTTCATTCATTTGTTCGGCAAACCGCTCAACGCTTCCGGATACCGCGACCGCAATGCTTTCGGCACAGTCGTTACCGGATCTCAACATAAGTCCGTATAATAAATCAAGGAGCGTATATCTCTCGCCCGACTTCAGGTAGACACTGCTGCCTTCGATTCCGACGCAATTTTCGGGAATCACTATTTCCGTGTTTACGTCGGCATTTTCGATTGCGGTTATTGCGGTAACGATTTTCGTCGTGCTTGCCATCGGCAACCGTTTATCGGGATCGAGTTCGTGTAATATTCTGCCTGAAGACGCTTCGATGACGATTTCTCCTTGTGAAGAAGAATACGCGCACGCGCTCGTTTCGGGCAAGGACAGCGACGGGAAAAGCACAATCGCAAGCAATGTAATAATATTGAATAATAAGTGTTTTTTCTTCATTTTTACAACCTTTTACATTAGTATTTTCATATCTTGCAAATATATTCGGAGCAAAAATGAAGGTCTTAACCGAATCGGTTAAGACCTGACTGTTTTTTTGTTACACTATAACTTCGTATTCTTCGTCTTTAAGAAAATCGGGAATTTCTTCGTCTTCTACGGATCCGATATCGACGTCCTTTTCTTCGGGTTTATTATCGGCGGGTTCGTCAAAAACGGCTTCATCGCTTGCTTCAACGGCCGTTTCTTCGTCTTTTTTGCCGACCGTTGTTTCGGCGTCAAGTTGTTCGGGCGGGTTGTAATCGGGATCGCTGCTCTCGTCGTATTCGTCCTTCCTGAACAAATAATTGTCGTTATCGTTACCGTGAATAAGTTTTATCTTTTCCATCAGTTCGTCATAATCCGGCAATTCGTCGAGAGACGATATCTGAAATCTTTTCAAAAAGTTATCGGTCGTTCCGAACAGAACGGGTTTTCCTACGGCGTCTTTTCTTCCGACTATTTCGATAACGCCGAGTTTGAGCAGGTTTTGTATGGCGTATTCGCTGTTACAACCCCTTATTTCTTCAAGATCAAGCCTTGTTACCGGCTGTTTATACGCGATTATCGCGGAAACTTCGAGCATACTCTTGGATAACTCTCTCTCCCGTATGGGATTAAGCACCGTCGCAACGACTTCCGCATTGTTTTTGTTTGAACAAAATTGCAATTTTTTGTTGAAAATCAACAGTTGAATCCCGCTTTCTTCGTCGTATTTCTTTTGAAGTTCCTTTGCGGCGTTAAGAACTTCTTTATCCGTAATTTCGAGTTTTTCCGAAATGTCTTTTACGGCAACTTCTTTCCCCGATACGAAAAGTATCGACTCAATCATACTCGCTAAGGTCGCCAATTTCTTCACTCCTATCTTCTCTTAAAGTAATTGTAATATCTTCGAACGTTCCGCTTTGCTCGACTGTAAGATACTGTCTTTTCAGCAGTTCGAGTAA
>CAMNIW010000245.1 GCA_946540675.1 uncultured Clostridia bacterium
ATGCATGCACGAAATGAAGCTCATCGTCGACCTGTTCTATCAGGGCGGTCTGAGCTACATGCGCTACAGCGTCTCGAACAACGCGGAATACGGCGACTATACCCGCGGTCCCCGCGTCATCACCGAGGAAACGAAGAAGGCCATGAAGCAGATTCTCAAGGAAATCCAGAACGGCCAGTACGCTCGCGAATTCCTCCTTGAATACCAAGTCAACGCGCCGGCGTTCAAACGCGAACGCGAAATCCATCACGAACATCTTCTCGAAAAGGTCGGCAAGCGCCTCCGCAAGATGATGAAGTGGATCGACGCCAAGGAATTCTGATCTGATTTCCGGCGAGCTCGCTTGATTCCAAACAACCGAGGGGTCGAAACGGCGCGTCCGTTTCGGCCCTTTTGGCCGTCTGTCGGCGTGAAAACAGCGCCCAACTTACCGTCTTCTATTGAAATACGGCGTAAACACGCCGTAACGCGCCGCGCGTTTCTCCGAAAAAAAACTGTAAAAATCTTCTAAAATTACCCTTTTTTTCGAAATTTGGGAAACATTTTTCGCTCGGGCGCATACAATTAAATATGTCGGGCGCATCCGACAGAGAGCGCTTTGGGAACGCGCGCGTTCCGAAACAGGCGCTCCGACATTTGAACGAAGCGAATACGCGGCGCGCCTTTTTTGCGCCGCGTCGAGAGCGTCGCGCGAACGCGCGCGGCCTGCTAACGGCGCTTCGATACTTGATCCGCCCCTGTTTTTGCGGGGGGAAAGGAGAAGAAATATGAATATTCAAGTCCAAGCGCGGCATGGCGAACTGTCCGAAGAGACTCGCCAGAAGATTGCGGAAAAGGTTGTCAAGCTGGGTCGTTTTGTCGAGCGAGTCTCCAATATCGACGTCCTCGTCAACCTCGAGAAGTCTAACGAACCGACCGTTGAAGTCGCCGTGATTACCGAATTGAAGAAGGATTTCCGAGCCGACTATACGTCCGGCGATCTCTGGGGCTGTCTGGATCAGGTTATCGACAAACTCGAACAGCAGATGCGTAAATTCAAGAGCAAGTTGACCGATCATCGGTAGGCTTATCGCGCCGAAGCCGCGTCTTGACAGGCGCGGTTTCGGTTTGCTTTTTCGCGCGCCTTGGCGCGCTTTTTAAAGGCGCGCGAAAAGCAAATATTTCTACACAGAGGTTGCGCGTGTTCGATAAAAAAAACGCGCACAGTTTTGGCGGATTTGCGGAAACTGTTCTTTAAATAGCCCTATATCTCGCAAAGAATTAAAACATTTTTCCCACTGGGGGATTTTTCTGACGTTTCTTTCGTTTCGGGAGAATTCCCGGTCTATACAAACGAATATTTTTAGATACAATTAAACAGACGGAGCGCGGTTTTTTAACCGAAGGAAAGGTTGGCTCTTTGCGCCGACCTACGTTTTACGCGCGGTTAATATTTTGCCGCGGCTGGATTTCGGATTTCCTTTCCGGACGTCGCCGCGTCGAAACGGCTCAATCGGTTTTCCGTTGGCCGGGCGCCTTGCGTTTGTTAACCTTGGGCTTGGTTACCCAATTTTTTAGGAGCTTTAACGAATGAAATTTTCCGATTTTATTCTCGTCGATTCGATTATCACGAAACTTGAGGCGACGACTAAAGAGGGCGTTATTCGCGAAATGGTTCAATCGTTGTCTAACGCCGGCGGTATCCCCGAGCCTGAGGTGGACAATATCATCAGCGCGATTATGCGCCGCGAAGAACTCGGCACGACCGGCATCGGTCACGGAATCGCCGTTCCTCATACGAAGCACATTAGCGTCGAGCGTCTTGTCGGCGCAGTAGCCATTAGCCCCGAAGGCGTCGATTTCAGCAGCCTTGATTGCGAAAAAGTCAATCTTTTCTTCCTTCTTGTCTCCCCTCCCGACCGTCCCGGCGAACATCTCCGCGCTCTGGAGCACATTACCCGACATCTCAAAGACGAAGCGTTCTGCCGCTACCTCAAGCAGTCGTACACTCGCGAAGATATCTTGAATCTTCTCAACGAAGCCGACGAAAACGTCTACGGCGCTTGATAGAAGTCTTTCCTCCGGCTCTTTCACTTTGGACGGGGCGATTTCTCCTTTGCGAATTGGAGCAAGTCTTTGGACCGAACCGGGTTCCACAGTGAAACGGCCTTTTTTTGAGACGTCACGCGGGCGCCCTTTCCGGCGTCTGCATACTGCACAAATACAGGGGCGTATCTCCTGGACGCCTCGCGCGTCCGTTTTTTAGAGCTTTTCCGCCGTTACGGATATTTGGCGGGGCTCGTTTGAAACACGATTGTACCGGCGCGCGACGCTTCTCCCAGAAACGGAGACGTCGCGTTTTTGTTTCCATAAAGGTCCCTTACGGAAGCGGCGCCTGGAAACGACGGTCTCCGCGCCGCGTCTAAGTCTCTTACGGAGGCGCGCTTGGCGGCCAAGCGTTTGAGTTCGGCAATTCAAACGCGAGTCGGGCTTGAATAGAAAGAGTTTTACCTTGATTACGAAAGAACT
>CAMNIW010000246.1 GCA_946540675.1 uncultured Clostridia bacterium
AGAGAAGCGCCCGCCTTTCCCGCTCCGACTATAAGAACTCTCTTTTTCGCCTTTCCGATATTCGTCGCGTAGTGCCGCCCGACGAGAACTATTCTTTTATAGAATCTCGAAAGTCCCGTTATGACGAACAGCATCATCGTGAATATCACGGCGGTGCCGGGAGTGAGTATGTCCTTTGTAAAGTCGGGGTAGTTTTGTTTCATTATCCAGTTCGTCACCACGATGTACAGCATATTGCCGAGCAGTATGATGAGCATCGCGAAGACAATCTTCAACAGTTCGACTATTCCTATCGAGTCGTACACGAAGGAATACATACCCATTATGAAGAACACCGCGACGCAAAACGCCGTGTCCACCGCAAACCATAATCCTATATGCCATTTGAACGTAAGATCGTCCGACGTCGCTATATACGCGAAGATCGCGGACGCGATTATCGCGGCTATGTCGATTATCAGAAAGATGATCTTCCGCACGTTATCGTGATTTCTGTTTCTCATATAAGCACCTTATCTCCGAAAGGAGTAATACTTTGATAATTATACCCCTTAGAACTTTTTCCGTCAATACTTTTGGTATTATAACGGGCAAAAAGCCGTCATATAATGTTTAACGGGCGGTAAAATATGGAAACGATAAAGCAGATTCTCACCCTGTTCGGCGGCGTGTCGGTGTTCGTTTACGGGTTGAAACAAATAAGCGAAAACGCCGAAAGGCTGATAGGCGGCAGGATAGAAAAAAGGCTTACTGCGGCGGTAAAAAACCCGTTCGGCGGTCTCGCGGTCGGCGCGGTCGCTTCCGCGATAGCGCAAAGCAGCATCGCGGTAAATATGATGACGGTGGGCTTTGCCGGCGGAAGCGTGCCGTTCTACGGACTGACGTCGGTGGTCGTCGGTGCCAACATAGGCACCACCGTCACCGCGCAGATAATATCTGTTTCGGGTTTGGACGGCGCGGCGGTGTGGATATTTTTCGCTTTTATAGGGCTTATTTTAAGTTTATTCAAAGGCAAAGGCGTAAGGAGCGCGGGCGGCGCGCTGATAGGTTTGGGACTTATGTTCGCGGGACTCGTCGTCATGGGCGACGAGATAAACGGGCTCGAAAAACTCGCTTGGTTCCGCGGTATATTTTTAAGCGACGACAAGTTTTTGCTCTTTCTCGGCGGAATGGCTCTCACGGGGATAACGCAGAGTTCTTCGGGAGTTACGGGAGTTATGATACTTCTCGCCGGCAAGGGGCTGATGGAGTTTGAAAACGCCGCGTTTATGATACTCGGTTCCAACGTCGGGTCGTGTTTCGCGGTAGTGGTCGCTTCGATAAACAAGGGCGACGAAAAGCGCGCCGTCGCCTGGTTCAATCTCGCCTTCAATCTTATCGGAGCGCTGATATTTATGCCGTTTTTGTTCGCGTTCGGCGACGGGATCGGCGACCTGTTCACGGGTTCGACGGGGGACGCGGGCAGGGCGATAGCCAACTTTCACACGGTATTCAACGTTTTGTCCGCGGCGGCGGTCATGCCGTTTATAAAACCGCTCTCTTCGCTTACTCTTCGCCTTGTATCGGGCAAAAAGTCCGCGAAAAAGGCGGTAAAAGGCGTTTCGGGGGTAAAACGCGCCGTCAAAATAAAATAATTATACGTTATTACATTTGACAAAAGCGGATATAAAGGTTAAAATATTATGCGGAAAAACAAAACCTTTCAAAGGAGATGGAACTATGAACAAAATGTCAATTAAAGACGTTGACGTCAAGGGCAAAAAATGCCTTGTAAGATGCGACTTCAACGTTCCGATGAAGGACGGAGTCATAACCGACGAAAACCGTATCAACGGCGCGCTTCCCACTATCAAATACCTTATGGAGCACGGCGCCAAGGTCATTCTCTGTTCGCACATGGGCAAACCGCACAACATTTTCACCGAAGGATTCGGGCTCAATAAAAAGGAAAAGAAGGCGGTCGAGGCTCTTCCCGAAGAAGAGAGAGCGGCGGCTAAAAAAGAGTATATCGAAAAAGCTCTTAAAGGCGACCTTAAAAAATTCACTCTCGCGCCCGTCGCCAAAAGGCTCAACGAACTTTTGGACGGCAAAGTCGCTTTCGCTACCGACATAGTGGGCGAAGACGCCAAGGCAAAGGTCGCCGCGCTTAAAGACGGCGAGTGCGTGCTTTTGGAAAACCTTCGTTTCGACGCCGGAGAAGAAGGCAGAAGCGAAGAGTTCTGCAAAAAACTTTCCGAATTCTGCGATATTTACGTCAACGACGCTTTCGGAACGGCTCACCGTTCTCACGCGTCCACCGCGGCTATCGTTGAATACGGCTTTGTCAAGACGGCGGTATGCGGTTTCCTTATCGAAAAAGAACTTTCGGTAATGGCGGACGCGCTCGAAAACCCCGTCAGACCTTTCGTCGCCATACTCGGCGGAGCGAAGGTCGCGGACAAACTCAACGTCATATCCAACCTTCTCGACAAGTGCGACACTCTCGTTATCGGCGGCGGAATGG